>JAHBWO010000162.1 GCA_019636945.1 Nitrospira sp.
CGAGTTGATAGTGATCCGTATGGGAGGTGGACACAGTTTGATGATACCGAACTTCCTCAACACCGCGTCTGGTTGGACGCATATGAACTCGATCGCGATGAGGTGAGTCTCGGGGAATACCTGGCCTTCTTACATCAACAGAAAACGTATCCCTCGAGCGAGTTGCAGCAACTGCTATGGCATGTCATCACGATCCATTCCATCCAGGACGAAGCTCTCACACGGTGGCCCGCTCTGTACGTCACATGGGATGAAGCCGCGAAATTTTGCTCCGTCAGGCACGCGAGACTGCCCACAGAAGCCGAATGGGAGAAGGCCGCGCGAGGGCCGGAGGGTAATCTCTATCCGTGGGGTGACGCGATGCCCAACCAAAAACTGGCCATGTTCGGGCAACATCACGTCCATGAAATTCCCATTCTCGCGGCGGTCGATTCTCACAAAGAGGGCAAGAGTCCCTATGGAATCCACCATATGGCGGGAAACGTGGCAGAGTGGGTGCATGACTGGTTTGGGTTTGACTATTATGCCTACATGCCGGATCGTAATCCCCCCGGTCCGACCACCGGACGCTACAAAAGTGTCCGTGGAGGTTCGTGGAAAAGTAAGCGAGTGATGCTGAGAACAGCAACAAGGGGCGGCGCCTCTCCCCATCAACGTTCCGCCACGATTGGGTTTCGATGTGCACGGACGCCTGTGACACCGTCCCCCTAGCCCCTACTCCTATCTCCGTGAAACAATCGACTCATGCACTCAATGGCACGAAATGAAAATACACAGACCAGTATGGTAGGATTTCGCGCCATGCGTCTGCTGTGGATTGCCGTCTCACTGATGTGGTATGCGCTGATGCCTTGGCAGTCGGCATTCGCGCTCGAATTTACCGCAGACCAAGTGATCAAGATCGACGGAAAAACACGGAAGGCCTATATCTACTACCGTGATGCAATGTGGCGCATCGAGCACCATACCATGGGGCCTGTAAACGTCAGCATCGTGCGCAAGGATAAACAGGTGGTGTGGCTGCTGCTGTCGAGAATGAAGCATTTCAAGTCTGTCCCCTATAGTCCTGACCAGGATCTCATGGTCAAAGAGCGCCTAGAGGGAGAAATTTCTCGTGAGGAAATCGGCACGGAAATGCGAGAAGGGCACCCCACGATCCTCTATGAGGTCAGAACAAAACAAGGGGAGCGCATCGACGAGTACTACCAATGGCTGGCTAGCGATATTCACTTTCCCATGAAGCTGGCCAAAAAAGACGGCAGTTGGATCGTGGAATATCACCATGTCAAAATGCGGTCGGTATCAGACTATCTCTTCAACCTACCGGTCAACTTCCAACCATTGGAAGGATTCGATACCCCGACGCCGGAACAGACCGGTCCTGGCCTGTAACATAACGATATCAGAGAACAAGGAGGATGGGCCGTGCACCTGTTAGCAGTGATCGTAAGCGTTGTGCTGATGGGATTCATCACCGGAAGTGCTGCATTCGCATTGGACGTGGCCGATGTCGTCCGACAATGGACACCCGAAGGGAAAAAGCTTGCGGAGGAACGGGCCAAGCTGCCGGCTCATGACGAGATGGTGTTGATTCAGGCCGGTGAGTTTCTCATGGGAAGCGACAAGAGGGCCGATCGAAATGCCTATCAAGCCGAACTCCCTCAGAGGACCGTCTATCTTGACTCCTACGAAATTGATCGGTTCGAAGTAACGACCGTCCAATTTCTGAAATTTATCCTGGCACATGATCTCCCACCGCTCATCGATTGGCAATACGACGGCGGCAATTTTCAGGAAACCATGACGAACCATCCAGTCATGCACGTGTCTTGGGCCGATGCCGAAACCTATTGTAAGTGGGCCGGCAAGCGACTCCCCACGGAAGCTGAATGGGAGAAAGCCGCCCGAGGAGAAGATGGACGGCTGTATCCCTGGGGAAATCAGATCGCAGGCTTGTCACGGTCCAACTTTGGTCGGACGGGCCTATCCGGTCCCGTACGTGATCGCCCAGAACGACTCTTGCTCTATCCGCCGATCATCTCCGTTGATAAGTATGACAATGCCGTCAGTCCATACGGTGTCTTCCAGATGTCCGGTAATGTGGCTGAATGGGTAGCCGATTGGTATGATCCTAAATACTATGCTACCGCACCAAACCGAAATCCAAAAGGACCGGACAAGGGGTCTCAACGGAGTTTTCGTGGCGGAAGCTGGATCGATAGCACACCAAGTGTCCGAGTGGCTCAACGGAATGGGACTGATCCAAGCACGAAGATGAACTGGCTCGGCTTTCGCTGCGCACGGGATGTACAACCCTCACAGGAACCTACGCAATAGGTACGAATTTCCCCTGGTTCTCCTGAATGGAAACGGTCCGGTCTCACAGGAGATGCGGTGTTAGTGCACATGTGAGATGAACGGTCTGCTCTCTTGAACCTCGGGATGACGACAGAGTCGATCTCCGGTTCCTATTTCCTCACGCCCTCTGTGGCGCATCGGAAGCCTGTGGACTCATTGCGCATAGTCGGGTCACTCTCGACACGGGTAAAGATTCGGACCGTCGGTGTTTCATTCTGCCAACCAGCTCCTCGAATGACTTTCTTCAACCCGGTTTCAGGACCTTTCGGATTCCTCTCAGGACTTTTCTCGTAGTACCGAGCATCATACCAATCATTCACCCACTCCCACACATTGCCGGCCATGTCATACGCACCATAAGGACTTTTGCCCGCTTCATAACTGCCGACCGGCATAAGTGTCTTTTCGCCGATCCACCGCTGGTTATAATTCAAATGCTTTGCAGTCGGCTCGACATTTCCCCAGACGAACCGTCGGTCGGATGTCCCTTTTGCTGCTTTTTCCCACTCGGCTTCCGTGGGAAGTCGTTTGCCAGCCCACTTGCAATACGCGTCTGCATCAAACCAATCAACGTTGATCACAGGACGCTCAGCAAGTGACTCTGTGATGGTATCACCTTGCCAAATATTTCTCGTAGGATTTGTCGGGTTCTGTGGGACACGATGGCCGGTGCTCTTGACGAATTCCAGATAGCGACCGTTCGTCACTTCGAATTGATCGATCAAAAATGAATCCAAGAAGACCTCGTGACGTGGATACTCATCCCGCCCCCCATCACGGTCTCCGGGAGGAACCCCCATGGGAAATAATCCGGCAGGAACGAGCACCGTCGGTGCGCCATCCTTACTCAATGGCGTCTGAGTTTCATTGCTCGAGATTCCATCTTCGGCAAATGAAAGCGAGAGACCGAGAACGAGGACGAACATGATTGAGGAGGTCATATATCGAATCAACATCTGAATAGCTCCTTCCAGGGAATTTCTACAGCCCCCGATCTCCCTGAACATCGATACCTACAGCCATACACACTCCGCCGTTTATTCAGCCAGGGGAAAGGCAGTAAGCAGTGCGCCTCCTGCCGTCGCTCGAACTGCATCATCTTCGTCATGCAAACTATTTTTGAGAACCGTACGTGCGCGTGGTCCCTCAATCTTTGCCATCGACCGAATCGCGGCAATCCTCACACGAGGCACCGGATCCTGAATCAATATCATCAAGGCTGACCGCGCCGATTCTTGATTAGCTTGTCCGGCATGCCCCAGAGCCCGAGCTACGGCGGCACGAACTGCGGGCTCTTTCACGTTGATGAGAGTCTGAACGGAATCGGCCACTACCTCATATCGCTCTCCATGCTCGAGTAGTGCTCCGATCACGAACGCTCTGACAGCGGCATCACGCTCAACAAGTGCCCTACGTAGGGGCTCTTCAGCGTTCAAACCATGAAACTTCCCTAAGCTCACCGCAGCAGCAATTCGCACCGGAGGAAGCGGATCCCTCAGAAGCCGGTTCAGTATGACAAGCGCTTCTGCTGACGGCAGACGACCAAATCCTGTCGCAGCAGCACCACGCACCGATGGCTGTTGGTTTTCACTCGCATCTTTGAGGATATGGAACAACTCTGTCGATTGGCGTTCAACCAATGCACGAATGGCTGCAGTTCGTTCATCTGGATTTGGTGCTTTGGCATAGCGCAGCAACACATCACATCCCTTCGACCGCTTGAGATGACAGAGCACCTCGGCTGCCGCAACACGAACCCGTACTTCCGGGTCCTTCAACAAGGGCTCAGCCAGTGAGATGACCGAAGCATCATGTGACTTTGTAAATCCCTTGAGCACCGCCTCTTTGACCAACGCAGCTTGATCTTCCAGCGCCTGGCGGAACTTCGGTAAGCGTCGACCAGCATCGAAGTTCGCAAGGCCCTCAGCTGCTAAGGCTCTGACGAGACCTGACTGATCGGTCAGTCCTCCCTCCAAGAACGGCATCGATTCAGGACTATGCCAATCCTTCAGAGCCGTGTAGGCCGCCCCACGCATCTGCTCGCGCATATCATTCGTGAGTATGACAACAAATCCAAGTGCAACTTCACGAAGGAGCGACTGATCGTCCTGCTCCACAACTTCCGCCAGCTTGTCATATTCTGTCAGGGCATCCTTCGGCTTGCCGAGCCTCAGCAACGTACGAATCTTAAGCCGACGAACATCCGGCGCACTCGCGGTTTCCCGATCGAGCCGGTCCAACTCCTCAAGAGTTTTGGGATACTCCTTGGCATCGTAGTGTCTCTGAATCTGTGAGACGTCAGGCACAGCCCCACTCAAAGAAGGGGCAGAGATGGAAGGTAGCAGCATCAGACTTGTGATCAGGGCTACCGCACGTCGAATCTTCAGAACACGCACTGTGCTATCTCTCCTATCATTGGATCGTCTCGCTTCGGCGTTTTCGATACCCTGGCGGCTGCTCGAAATACAGATACGGCTGCGGCGATATCCTGATTCGTTCATACTCAAATGACCAATCTCGATCCTGGCTGACTAACTTGAGCACGACACCGGCCTCCACATCAACCCACTGATAGAATCGCTCAGATACTCCATCCCGTTCTGCGTGGACGTCGAACAATCGCGCGGCACGACCGGCTACGATCGCATCACCGACAGGATTTCTACTCGTCTCCCCCACTAGCTCCTGGCGTATCGATGGGACGTCGTCTGTGACAGGCAAGACCAGGAGGTACTTCTGTTGAGGCAGGACATACCATCGCTCCCCGAGATCCATTCGGATAATTTCAAGCGCTGAAAAGCCTAGCTCAGTTCGAACGGCGTATTTATATTCCAGCCTAAGCCGATCCCCCTTCCCGAATACCTGGGCTTGGTATGTCTTGCCGTTCAGTCGTTTCACAAGGCTACCGGAAAATTCCGGCTCAAAAGGCAGCGTATCGCCAGCCTCCCCGATCGAGGTCATCACAACATAGAGAAGGAAAGAGAGCACCAACCGACCGGCGCTCCTTGCCACATGCATACACACCTATGGCTATTGCTGATTTTCAACCAACGGTCGGATATCGATAGTATACCCAAGAGACTGAAGACCAAACCGGGGATTGTCCATCACTTTATACGGAGTTCGATTTCCTTTCGGAGCCGGCAAAGAAAGTCTCTCAACGACTTTCCCATCCGGTTGAACAATAACAGATTTAGTCGTGCCCGGCCCAGTCTGTGGGTGCCACACCACCAACTGATACGTACCAGGCGGAATACCGTCAATCACAAACTTTCCGTCCGCATCGGTGACAGCATAGTAGGGATTGTTCACAGCCATCGCCCAGCTTTCCATGTAGGCATGAAAACCACACTGCATGTAGAACGTCCGTCGACCCTTGTTCAGATAGATCGGTCCGATCAAGGACTTACCGGGCGCATGATTATGCATGGCGTGCAGATCGCCTCGATGATGCTGATGGTTCATGATGAGAGGCGTATTGAATAATACACGCGCACCAGCCTCCGGCGACGTCTCATAGCCCTGAATGTCATGCATAACGGGGTCCATATTAATGACCTCAACAGCGTGCCCGTTACGAACAATCGTCATAAACGGCTGAAACATGCAGTCACGCGCTTCTATCAATGGAACTGATAGGTCGAAGGGTTTTCCAGCGTCAATCCCTTCGAGCAACACGATGGCGTCTTTCAATCCTCCCTGACGGCTGACTACAAAATCATGAAGTAAGCGCCACCCACGGCCATTGGAAATACGCCCACAATACATTGGGTCTGGGAAGGTAATGAGATTGAACCCTTTTGGTTCCGGTACCACTCCATCAAGCGAAATCGTACCTTCAATTGTACCCCCATGCTCCACCTCTATCACATCATAGGAATACACAGAGCCAAGTCCCAGCAACAGCGTGAAGATTCCCCAGCCAAAGGCGATGATTACGCGTCTTGTGCCCAACTCTCTCTCCTTCTAGTCGGTAACTAGTCGAATCTAAACCTTAAATCACCAATCCGATGCTGAATCCCTTCATGTGGCTGATATCGTACCGAGTAGACGTACAGTCCACTATCGCCAGCCTTACAAATCCTCTTCGACGGCCGAACCGATCGTTTGAGTGAGTACGGAATCGTTTCTCCGAAATAGTCACTTTATTATACCGATTGTCCCACACAATATCAGCGCACTACGAGGATGAGCACAAAAAACAGGGGAGCCGTGCTCATAGCACGGCTCCCCTCGTTCCGAAACCGATGTGCGAATCGTTCTATTTTATCGCCGTCGGAAGTACCTTTGGCTCATGATTCGCCTCGGCATGCTTTGACCCAACTCCACTTCCGTTTAACGACTGAATCCTGCTGTCGCCGTTCGGAAAGACCCTCAGGAATCCCCATTGCCCGGACTGAGAATAGGGTAGCCGCTGGTTGCTATACACATAGTCGCCAGCCAATCGATATGGCCCTCCAGCCGAAGGAATGAAGGCATCGAGCACCTCGGAGCCGGAGAATTCCACAACACTGATCTGGTCTGCACCGCGCATAAATGGTTCGATCGGCCATTCATGCTTCTCAACGCTGAACATGCCATTCTGCTCATTGTTTGCCCCGATGACATGGATTCGCACTGGATCACCGGCATGCGACTCGATGATCGGTGTAGACGGATCCTCAGGCTTATCCGCCTTGCATGGCTGAAACATCTTACCCAATGAGCAGCCCTGGTCTTGTCGATAGAGATACGGTTCAGACCGGTAGTTGATGCCAGTCAACCCAGCAACGTTCTGCACATACGGCATAAAGCTTGTACCGATGATGTTATCTTCGTCCTGGAAAAACAGTGCGACATCGCGATAGTTCGCGCGCATTTCATTCCCAGGAATGGACTTGTCCACGATCACGTCGGCTGCCCAGGCGTTTCGATTAGTCAGATCGACGCCCGTTCTGGGATCACGGTATTTCGATCCCTTTGGACCGACCACGATCGCACCGAACAAGCCATTACGTGGATTCGTCATGACGTTGCCCCAGTCCCAAACAAGGGACGTGGTTTCGCCGTTGAATGGATCGGCGTAGTACGTGTACTGACGCTCGCCACCAGGCGCAATTGTTTGATCGCCCGAATTGTTCCCGACATTGGCTCCCAACGAATCCTTTGGATCAAAGGCGAGTCCAATCGCCGAAAATGAGGCCTTGCTCGCCTTCATTTTGTTTTTAAGATTCACCTTCACACAGTCACCAACATTGACTCGAAGCGTGAGCGGCATCGGTTTGTAGTTTCCTGCCACCTTAGCCAAATCATCCTCCAGTGCATAAATCTTCGCCTCTGGATTAGAGATTTGTATTTTTCGCTCAAAGTCTACTTCAATCGCCTCAGGTGCTTTAGCATTGAACGTCATCGACGGGTAATCCAAGGCAACCACATTGAAACTCTTTACCGGTGCATCAGCTGGACATACCGGCAAGGCCTTTGGAATCTCACCTTTATTTGAGAAACCGGCAGGCAATTTCTTCAGATCAGGACGTTCCTGATCATACACCCGCACGATCCCCCATCCGCCTTCGGAGAGCTTTGATGATCTACCGTTAAAGTGGATGTAGTCCCCTGCCTGATGACGAGGACCACCGGCTTCCGGCACTACGAGATCATAGCGCTCAGCAATACCCACGTGAATTGAGTTCTTCCGGTTTGCATCTGGTGCATACCGCTCGGTCCAAAACGTATGGCCTGACAAAGTCCAGGTCATCGTCTCGTTCATCAAGGTATGCAACAGTCGAAATACCATGGTGTCGCCGGTATACGCCCTGAGAAGCGGTGTGTAGGGATCTCCATGGATCTGGCTGTTGAAGATTTGCGAAACATCCGGGTTGGTCGCCAACCGTTGCGCGATTGGACCGGCACGGAAGTTCAAACCACTGCCGGTTGTATGCGTACCCCCGTTCAAGAAGGGCATCGGCGTCATGTAAATCTTTTCCGGCATCACAAACGAGACCGTCTTACCTGCTTCCAAGGCGACCTCGATTGGTTGCCCCGGAGGATTCCCTGCCGTGACGATATTGACGGTGTGCGGTACCGTATCGTGGACCTGAACCATCAACTCACGGAAGCTGTTGTTCACTCCATGGCCAACAGGTTCGTTTGTGTGAATATCCGCAATAGGGCCACTGCGGATCTCTCTTCCTGTCGCAGGATCATGATAGGTTGACCCGACAGGCTCTGCGATAAAGGTCCCGAACCCGCCATGTGGCCAGGTCGTCGCCCCGAACGCGTGGTCATGCCAGAACACCGTCCCCACATCCGCATCCACCCAGAAACGCTGACGAACAAACTCAACCGTCACAATGTCCCTGGCGGGGTGATCGTTTTTTAACCCCTTGGACAACGTAAGCTGATCGCCTTTGATAGCTATGACACGTGCAATCTCGTTCCCCTTCACATTATCGGCGCCGACCATGATCAAGGTTCCGACGTGATATTGTTTGGCATTCTTCACCGAGATTGTTTTCGCGCCCTTC
>JAHBWO010000163.1 GCA_019636945.1 Nitrospira sp.
TATATTATCCGATAGGGGAATGAAAGACACACCGCCCGTACAACTCGTGCTCGCTGGAACCGGACGCCTGCCCACGCTATTTACACCGACGCCCAAGGCTGCCAAACGGTTTGTCGCCTTCTTCACCGCCAACATTCGGAACCCGAACACGCGAAAGGCGTACACTTGGGCGGTCGCCGAATTTGCCGCCTGGTGTGAGCGGTATGGGCTCCTCTCCTTGCCGGCCATTGAGCCGGTCCATGTGGCCACCTATATTGAGTCGCTCAAGGGACGTCTGTCGGCTCCGTCGATTAAGCAACATCTGGCCGCCATTCGCATGCTGTTCGATTGGCTCGTGGTCGGCCAGGTCCTTCCGAGCAATCCAGCCAGCTCGGTGCGGGGGCCGAAGTACTCGACGAAGAAGGGGAAGACGCCGGTCCTCATGGCTGACGAAGCTCGGATGTTGATTGATGCCATTGACGTGCGCACGATCGTCGGATTACGCGACCGGGCCTTGATCGGGTTGATGGTCTATACATTCGCGCGGATTGGCGCGGCGCTTGCGATGCAAGTGGAGGATGTCTATATCCAAGGCCGTCGGACCTGGGTGCGACTGCATGAGAAAGGTGGCAAGCTCCATGCGATGCCCTGCCATCACAATCTTGAGGAGTACCTCCATGCCTACCTCAAGGCTGCCCAGTTGACCGAGGGTAAAAGCCCGCTCTTTCGGACGATGCACGGCCGGACTGGGCAGCTTTCAGACAAGCCCATGACGCAGACGGACGCCTATCGCATGGTTCGTCGCCGCGCCACGGAAGTCGGCATTCGAACTAAGATCGGCAATCACTCCTTTCGTGCGACCGGGATTACGGAATATCTCCGCAACGGCGGGAAGTTGGAAATCGCACAGCAGATGGCCAACCATGAAAGTGCCCGTACGACAGGTCTCTATGATCGGCGCACCGATCAGGTCTCATTGGATGAGGTGGAACGGATTGTGATTTGACTGCAGGCGATGCCCTAAGCGGCTGTCACGATGACGCGATGAGGCACGGTGTATGCCATACGAGATCATCCGTCTTTGCAAAGCTTCTCTCCATGTTCCACAACGGACTGCTTGTGAAACGGCGGTCTGTTACACAAAAGTTCTGGGGACGGCATACTGATGTCACTGCCATCAACCGAGGCGGAGGCGTTCTTTGGGAGTAGCAGTACGTGCGTGGGCGAGTTACGGCAAATGACGTGGGACATCCACCCGTTCATGAAAGAACCGTGCAATACGCACTTCGTGTTCTACAACCGCATACAACGCGAGGTGATGTTCGACGGGGAAACAGCGGCAGCCCGGAAACCAATCCTCACGCGGCTTACCCAGTTGTGGATTGGCAGCGAGTTGCCGCACGCCACGGTTGAGCTTGGCGGCATACAGATTCATCTGCCGCTCTCCCCATTGTTCGAGGGTATATTGAAGAATATCCGCGAGGTCGAGCGCGGCCAATTCCGAGAGAACGACTGTAAAATCAGCCCGTGACAAGCGGATTGACCACGCGGCCTTTCTTCGCGTTTGCCTTGGCGGTACGTTTGGCTGCCGCCATATTCAGTGGGACTGTTTTGCCCGCGTGTACCTGTGCGAAACCCTTGGCGACCTCGTCGCGTACCGCCATGAGGCGCAAGGCTTCGCGCACAACTTCGCTGGCGTTGTTATAAAGCCCCATCGTCACCTTTTGCTTGACCAGCCGCTCCAGTTGCGGTGTGAGATTGACGTTCATAGTTCACCCGTTCAGGCCGTATTTGAATTGTAGCATAGATTGTCAATCTTTGACAATTCACAACTTACCAAGTCTGACACGCAGGCTGCCGTGCCGCGTCGTCGATGCGTGCATGGGATGTTCGATGGGTGTGTGATCGACGCGGCGGTCAACTCTCCATCGCAGCCCGCAAAATCCTGTTGATGCGCGTCTGATAGCCTCGACCAGAGGCCTTCAACCACGTCAGCACATCGACATCAAGACGGATGGTGAGTTGTTGTTTCATCGGCGGCCAGGTTTCGGTGGCCTCGGTAAAGAATTCATCACCGAGCGGTGGAATGTCCGAGTAATCAAGTGGCGCCGCATCTAATCGCCGCGCCTCTGTTGGAGTCAATCGCCGGGGGTGTTTCGGGTCCTGTCGATAGCGTGTCATCGGTCTCCCCTCTGCTCGCGTTTGTTGGCCTTCCGTGCTAATTCGTTGAATACTCCGAGTCCCACACGTGGCCCCCCAGTCCTCGTGCACACGCGTCCGTACGGCGCGTGCATTGCCGCCGCGTAGGTTTTGGCGCGGTGAGGGCGCACGACAATTTCCACATCGTGATCGAGCTTGACGAGGAAACGGAGCAGCCGCTCAACCGAAAACTGGCGGAATGCGCCGCACAGCATCTTCGAGATGTCCGGCTGCCGCACGCCAAACAAGGTGGCCGCCTCTCGCTGGGTCAGGTGGCGTCGTTTCATGATCGTCTCGATCTTGAAGACCAGTTGCGCTTTGATCACATGCTCGTCCGCATTGGGCACGCCAAGGTCTTCAAAGACGTTCCGTCCCCCAATTTCATATCCTTTCTTCCTCATGACCGTGCTCCTTGTGGGATCTGCTCCGCGGCACGAAGCCGTTGTGTGATGATGTCCATCTCGTGCTTCGGCGTCGCACGACCAGACGTAGATTTCTTCTGAAAGGCATGGAGCACAGACACGGTACCATCATGGAGCAGTTCAGAAACTTTCAACGGAGATCTTGATAATTCCAAAATTGGGGAGAGGTCACGGTGTTCCAACTGGTTAGGTGAAAGATGGTGAAAGAGTAGCGTTTCTTATCGTCAATGGTAACCTCAGTCCTGTCATGCGAGTATGCATTCATAGGGGAACGCAGGAGGTCGGTGGTACCTGCATTGAGATCGAATCTGCGGGCAAGCGCATAATCTTGGATATCGGACTTCCCTTGGAGGCCGAAGACTCTGTGATCAGCTTGCCCCATGTGAAAGGATTTCGCAAGCACGAGCCATCACTATTGGCGGTAGTCATCTCACATCCGCATCAGGACCACTATGGATTGGCGAAGTATCTCTTGCCCGACACGTTAATGATCATGGGGGCCGCTGCCGAACGAATTCTTAAAGCAGCCAGCTCCTTTACTCCGGCCGGCGTCGCGTTTCAGCAAGTTCGCCATCTGGAACATCGCTTCCCGCTTTCGGTCGGGCCTTTTACGCTGACACCATTTATGAACGACCATTCTGCCTATGACGCCTATTCGTTACTGGTTGAGGCAGATGGGCAGCGGATCTTCTATTCAGGAGATTTACGTGGACATGGACGGAAGGCAAGGATCTTTCAACAGCTCCTGAAGAATCCGCCGACCGATATCGATGTTCTGCTTATGGAAGGGACCACCATCGGACGTGTCAGTGTGGCCAAGCAATTTCCTACCGAACAAGAACTGGAAGCCTGTTTCCTTGAACAGATGCGGCAAGCTCCGGGCCTGCTCTTGGCCTGGATCTCGGCTCAGAACATCGATCGGCTCGTCACAATATTCAAAGCCTGCAAGAAAAGCGGCCGGCAGCTAGTGATCGATATGTACACAGCCGAGATCCTTCGCGTGACCGGCAATCCCAAACTTCCACAGGCCGATTGGGAGGGCATCAAGGTCTTTCTTCCGCAGTCACAGAAACGCCAGATCATCAAAGCACAGTTATTCAACCTGGCTGAACGCTACAAGGCCGCGCGCATCTATCCTGAGCAACTGGCAGAGCAGGCATCCCGGTCGGTCATGCTGTTCCGCCCGTCGATGAGCCGAGATTTAGAAAAGGCTGGGTGCCTCAAGGGAGCGCACGTGATCTATTCACTATGGCCTGGCTATCTCAAGCGGAAAGAACAGCAGCCGTTTCTCGAATGGCTGGTCAACCACCACATTCCCCTGACTCAGTGCCACACCTCAGGTCATGCCTCGCTTCTGGATTTGCAAGCCTTCGCTCAAGCGATCAATCCCAAGATGCTCGTGCCGATTCACTCATTCGAGACCAAGCGATTCAGAGAGTTCTTTGAACGTGTTGAGCGGAAAGAAGACGGCCAGTGGTGGGAGGTCGGTTAGTTTCGGAGGAACCATCATGCAAAAAGGAATTCTGAAAGATGTGAACGAAATTATCGACAAGAAACTCAGAGTCTGGTCAATCGGTAAAACGTCACCACATTATCGTCACAGGAAGGCCTGTGATCAGCTTCATCGGTTCCCTCTTCCAAACTTTTCCGCCGACGATCTTCTGACAGAGGTCTACGCCCAGATTGAAACAAATTGGGAAAAGCGACTGCGTAACAAATCGCCCTCACCAGAAAATTGGCGCTTCGAACCGCACGAATACATCGCCGAGCAGAATAAGAGCCTGGAGATTCAGCTTCAACGCGCGATCATCAAGAGTGAACGGAACATGCCGCTGGATGCGAGGAAGTGGGCGAACCATGTGCCGACTGCATCTGGACTATGGGATCACAGGTGCGACAAACATCGCGCCATCGATCTCGTCCATTTGTGCCAGGGGCAGAATCGCTACGACATTATCGAATTTATCGAACTTAAGGTGGATACCGACGGCGGTCATCCCGTTTATGCGGCGATAGAGGTGTTGCTCTACGGCATACTGTATATTTTCTCTCGACGACACCTCGAAGTATTGGAATACAAGCCCACTGAGCAGCCGTTACTTCAAGCAAAGGTGGTCCATTTAGTTGTCCTTGCTCCTTGTGAATATTACGATGGGTACCAATTTGAATGGCTTGAGAGGGAAATCACGAACGGACTGAGGCGATTCATCCAAGAGTCTGAAGGCTATAAGATTGACTTCAAGTTCCATGAATTTCCGAAGGACTTTTCTATTGGGGAAAGCATTCGAGATGGAGCTTTCATAAAAGAAGCTCTCATAGAGGTGGCTCCGGTTGGTTGGGCAGTGTAACCTACTTCCTTAAATGGTGCCTGGCATGCGATCTGTTGTGTGGTTATGCGGATCAGCCTAAACATAGTTGTGCCGTCGTTGCTCGGCGGTGCCGTTAGATGTCGAGGAGGCAGCTATGTCTGTACGCGTTGTTCCCAAAGCGCTTGTAGGTGATAGCGAGCTTGCCATTGTTTCCCAGCGGATTGCCACCCCTGAGCACGCATGCGACAACGGCGCTTGCAAGAGCTGGAGCAATCCCAACGTCGTCAACTATCTCTACGTCGTCTTTGCTGAAGCGGCAAATGCACAAGTTCCTATAGGTGTTCTCTACGCAGGCGGCCCCCTACATAGTACGGTTCCCTCGTGGTGGCTTGACAGCCAGTACAGGGGCAAAGGGCTAGGATCGCAAACGATGGATGCCTTCGCTGAGGCACTCAAGGCACGCGGTGTCACCGGCCTCGGTCCCATCACAATAGACACCTTCGCTGGGAAATACCACGAGCAGAGTTGTGCTCTTGCAAGGCGACTTCGATCCCACTTCCCGTGCAAGGACGTCAGGAATCAACGGCCTGTCGCCCCAATCAATTCCAGCGATGATCCGCCGTGATAAGAGGCGCGCGGGTGGTATGGCCACAGGAGGGGTGACGCATGATGGGACGGGAAGCACCGCTGCAAAGCAAGCTCTTCTACACGAACTTCAATCTGGAGCGGCGCATCCGAGCCAATCATCCCCTTGGCCCCATCGCTCAGCGCATCGATTTCGAGTTTGCCTATCAGGAAGTGGCCGACACCTACGGCGAGAACGGCAACATCTCGGTGCCGCCGCCGATGGTACTGAAGCTCATGTTGCTACTCGTGCTCCATAACGTGCGATCCGAGCGCGAGCTGATGGTCACGCTCCCTGAGCGGCTCGACTGGCTATGGTTTCTCGGCTTGGACCTTGTTAGCCCCATCTGCCGTCAGCACACGACTTCTCATGACACTGGAATACTGGCGAGAATACCGCACGTATCTGCACGTTGGGCATCACTACGGCGTCAGCGAGAGTACGGCGTATCGCAACATCCTGTGGTGTGAGGATACACTGATCAAGAGCGGGGCCTTCATGCTACCGGGTAAGAAAGCCCTGCTCACCAACGACCGGACCTATGAGGTCGTCCTCATCGATGCAACGGAAACGCCCGTCGAGCGCCATCATAAAACAACGGCACTGGTACTCGTGGAAGAAAAAACGCCTCACGCTGAAGATGCAGCTCGTCGTGGACCAGGCAATGGGCACGATCCTCTGTCTGGCGCACGCCGCAGGCTGGTGGCATGACTTCCGGGTGCTCAAGGAGTCTGGCGTCAGGCTCCATCTTGAGACTGAGGCTATGACCGACCCCGGCAATCAGGGCCTCCAGAAACGGCATGGCAAGACCACGATGCCGAAAAAGCGCAGCAAAAAGAATCCCCTGACCATGGAAGACAAGCGGCATAACTGCACTATTTCCAAAGCCCGCGTGCCAGCAGAGCACATCTTTGTTGCGGTGAAACGCTTTGGCCTCCGCTTTACACTAATCGCGGCAGCCTACAACAAGAACTTGACACCATAAGTTATGCAAGAGGTCTATTGATGATGGCCTACAAGAACCACGCCTACGCCACATCCAGCCGTTAATCCATATCAGGAGACGAAGTAGGCTGGCTGGAGCTTCGACGTGAACATTTGGTCATGACAACATGTAGGTCTTCACCCCTATCGGATCAGAATGTTGCAGGAACGATCCCCCAATACCCTGCTCACCACGTCCATAACGGATGAATGACACCTTGAATATGGCGACGATCGATCGGCCCGAAATACCGGGCGTCGAACGATCGCGCGTTGCTCTCCGACATCAGTAAGAATTCAGCGTCTCCGAGTACATAGGGTGCGAGGCGATAACGAGGCAGCGGCCGACCGACAGCATCCTCGTCAATCGGTGCGCTGAGCGGAAGGAGTTGTTCATTCACCCGCACGCCGTCATCTGACACGCTGACGAGGTCGTGGTCTTCCGCCAGCACCCGTTTCATCATGTTTCCGTATCCACCGGGGCAGAACCCCACCCCGATGTAGCCCCGCTCCTTCGCCAGGTCAAACTCCGGGCGCTCCGGTGGACACCACAGCACATAGACCCCTTTCTCAATCGGGTCGTGCGACATCTTATAGAGCCCCAGCGGAATGCTGCGCGTGGTGTTGAGACGAAGGCCGAATTGATGGACCAAGACCAGGCCAACTGCGAGGCAGAGCCCCACAATCACGAGGGGGTGACGCACGCGGCTCCGACACGACGTCATAGTTCAATCTTCACGGCGTGCGAAACATGTGGCTCACGCAGGGTGTCGCTCGCTGCTGGCGGTGGAATCGCCGCGCGAGCCGCAAAGATGGGATCCTGAAAAAAGAGCGGCTGACGGCCGTAGATCGCCGGAAACCCCGCGACGTAGATCACCATATCCCCGGCTTCCATGATCTGTCCCTGCGCGTCTTTCTTCGGCCCCGGCATGCGAAGACATTCATCGGGGGTGAGCAACGGGCGTTGCACCTCGTGGTGTGTGCGTGATTCCTGCGCCTGGATGGCGCTCATGCGGCGCTGGCTGACCGTCAGTTGTTCGTGAATGACCGTCGTCTGTCCCGTGAGCCGAGACAAATGTTCGGCGGTTTCGAGACGATTCGGCGGAAACGCATTTTGAATGTGACAGTTGGAGCTAATCGCTTCATCCGCCCCATACCCGGTCTCACGGCTCCTGAGCTGATTGATGTCCTGACAGATGAGATAGAACTTCAACCCGTAGCCCGCCATGAAGGCAAGGGATTCTTGAAAGATCTCGAGTTTGCCGAGACTCGGAAACTCGTCGAGCATGCCCAGCAAGCGATGTTGATACGTTGATTTCGTCGTGAGCTGTGGCGGTGTGGATCGAATACCAAGGCACTCAAGCAGTCCCATGAACCCGGATGGTGCAATGGTCTCTCGTTGAAAGGCAATCGTATCGGTCAATAACCGCATGGCCATGGCCACGAAGACGCGAATCAACGGACGCAATCGAGCTTTCTCATTCGGCTTCGTGACGAGGTACAGACTCACGGGGCTCGCATCATGCATGAGATCTCGTATCCTAAACTCGGACGCGCTGACGTTATGGGCCACAAGCGGATCGCGATACAGCGCGAGGTAGGATTTCGCGGACGAGAGGACTGAGCCCGCTTCCTCCTCCGGTCGATCCATCATGTCTCGGGCCGCAGCTCCCACCACGGGATGCACCTGCCCGTTCACATGACCGTAGGTCGTCATGTCCTTCCACAGCTCGGCTATGGGCCGTTGGGGATCGGCGAGCATCATATCCACAGCGGGCAACGATGTGCTGGTGCCTTCATTACGAGCTGTGTACAGCGCGTGCAGCATGACGCCCACCAGCAACGCTTGGCTCGTTTTCTGCCAATGTGATTCAAGGCCACGTCCGTCTGGATCCACAAGGATCGTGGCCAGGTTCTGCACGTCGGCCACTTCATGTTTGGTGCCGAGCCGGACTTCATCCAGCGGATTCCACCGCACACTCCCCTCTGAGGCTGCCGGTTCAAAGCGCAACACCTTATTCTTCGCATGTCGCTGTCTCCATCCTGCCGTCAGTTCCCAGAGTTCTCCTTTCAGGTCGGCAATGATGGCACTATGCGGCCAGGACAACAGCGTCGGAATGACTAACCCGACCCCTTTGCCGGAGCGGGTCGGCGCATAGGTCAACACATGCTCCGGCCCGCTGTGGCGCAAGTAGTGCAGCGTTCCTTTGGTATCCAACCACCCGCCCACGTACACACCATCGGATGAGGGACCCGGTGTGCCCTTCAACCAATCCATGACCGTGCGTGAGCGAGGCAACAACGTGGCGGCTTCAAGATCCTCTCGGTTCGCCCATC
>JAHBWO010000164.1 GCA_019636945.1 Nitrospira sp.
GGCCATTATTCAAGAATTCACCGCATCGAGGCAAGTTGCCCTTGCTGAGTTTGGAGGTTACGGACAGCGAAGCCATAGACAAACTGGGCTACGCGAGAGCGCCTGTGCAATCTAGCACGACATTGAGCGGGAGGTACCAAAGTTGGCATGGCCGATAAGCTGATCCGCAAGAAAGGTCGAAGGTCTAAAGCGTACAGTCAGTCCGAACGGCTGACGAGAATGTTGCGAGCGCTGTCGAGCCGCGAAATGACGGTTAAAGAGCTTGCTCAGGACTTCAAGATCTCCAGACGTCAAGTCTACCGTGAGCTAACTCGAATCGAAGAAGACGGCCATCCGCTTGAACAATCCGATGGAGATGGTGAAAAGACCTGGCGATTACCGCTGGGGTACAAGGGCCTCCCGCAGATTGCCGTGACACCTTATGAGCTCATGGCGCTGCATTGCGCAAAAAGTCACATGGACTATCTGCGCGGCACGCCATTGGTTGAGCATCTGGATGCCTTGATCGGAAAAGTGGAAAGTGCCTTGCCTCACAAGGTGGCGAATCATCTTGCCCGCATCAACGACGTCTTCTTGCCACGCCAGGCGCCACTTCGTGACTATTCACGTCAGGGAGAGGTCTTGGAAAAGCTGCAGAAGGCATTGCTGCTCCAGCGGACGGTGACTTTACACCATGTGCGGCCGGGCTATCACGAGTCGGCCGAACATCGGATGGATCCCTACAGGTTGTTGTTTCACCAGTTTGGTCTGTACGTGGTGGGCTTCTCACATCGTGCCCAGGCCGTTCGCCTGTTTGCCGTCGAGCGCATTGTCGCCGTCGATCTGATAGAAGACTCGTTCGAAGTGCCGGTGGATCTCAAGGTCGATGAGGGGCATCAGTCATTCGGGCTGATCGATGAACCAGTCCAGCTGGTTCGTATCTGGTTCAGCGCCGGGGTGGCCTACCTGATCCGTGAGCGGCGTTGGCATCCGAGCCAGCACAATGATCTCCAGTCAGATGGGTCCATGATCGTGACGATGACGACCGGCGGGATGGAGGAACTTGCTGCATGGGTGCTCTCCTGGGGGGGAGCGGCGAGAGTGTTGGCGCCTCAAGCACTGGTTGAGGCTGTGAAGGCTCAATTGAGTCGCGCTCTGAGTCGCTACTCCTAGTCTTTCCTGCCTTCAAGCCGGGGGAGTGGCGGCGGACTACTCACTCTCCTTGCTCGCGCAACGCGCGGCCTCAGAGGGCCCTCGTTGGACGCGCACAGTTGGAGAGCGAGTAGTCCGCCGCCCAGTTCTGTCAGTGCTAACACATTGGGATTTGAGATCAGGGGCTTGGCTGTCTCGTTTCATTCGGTCGTCTCGGTCACTGTGACATTCTCTGTCACGCCTGCATGGTAGCCTTCTTCCATTCTACGGGGGGCTCATGCTGACGAGACGCAATCTCTTCAAGTTCGCCGCGACATTCGGGCTGGGCGCGTTCGCGCCACGGTTTAACCAGTCCACACATCGTGTAGCAATGGAGTCGCGGCAGGGCGGAAACCCGCCCTCGGATCGTTTTGTCGCATGGTGTGAAAGATCGCCACTGAAGAGGGAATGGCTTGAGAACCTCAAGGATGACTTGGATTGTGTGGAGGTCGTGGCGCACGTGGCTTCGGCGGCCAGCATGCCCGGTTCAGCCGAGGTCAATCTGATCCGGGGCAGTTCCCACTGCCCATTCTGCGGCGAGGCAGGTTTTCGCGTCGGGCCGGAGTCTTTTCGCTGTATGTGGTGCGAGGCCGAGGGGTCTGCGATCGAGTGCTATGCGAGGGCTGAAGGATTGCCGCATGAGGTGGCGGCTGTAAGTCTGTTTTCGTTGTTGAAAGAGGGGGCGCTTAAGGGGCGTCGCCTTGAGAATGAACACGCGCACAGGATGTTGGAGGAAGCGGCGCGATTCTATCATGATCTGCTTTGCGAAAGGCCGGAAGGAAAGGTGGCTCGAGAGTGCCTGACCGAACAAGGGATCGCGCTACATACGATCGAACGGTTTCAGGTGGGGTATGCCCCGCTCGATCCCGATGATCTTTTAAGCCGGCACTTAGTGGCTGCCGGTTATGGGGTTCCCAAACTGCTGCAATCGGTTCGGGTAAACGAGGAGGGCGAGCAGCAGCCGGTTGATCGATATGGTGGCGGGTACCTGCTCATTCCGATCTGCGATCAAGCCGGGCGTAGCTGGGGCTTCATGAAACACAGACTCATTTCGGGGCAGGACTCGCTGCATGGGGGATGGACGCAGGATACCTTGGCCGTTTCGGAGCGGCGATTGCGAAGGCTGATCTTTCCTGCTCCTGTCTGGCCGCAGGATTTTAACCGGCACAAGAGGCTGTTAATTACGGAGTCGCCCTGGGAGGTCGTCGCCTTGCACAATGCGGGCATTCAGAATGCGGCCTACCTATTCGACAGCGCGACCGATCCCGTCCGACTACGGACGCTGCTTGCCTCCAGCTACGATTTCGTCTGTGCATTCGACTACCGAGGAGAGAGGCCAGCGACTGCGTTTCGTTTTGTTGAACAGCTGGAACGCGAGTCTCGACAGCTTTTCGTCATGACTGTGCCATCCAAGGGCGGGCTCCTCTCATTGCTGCAGACGGGCGGGCACCAGGCGGTGCAGGATGTGATGAGTCAGGCAATCCCGTTTCATCAGCTGATGGGAGAGTGAAGGCGGGAAGGAGCTTCGTTATGGAATGGCTGTTGCCGCTTATTTTGCAGATCGTGATTCCTGCCGACTCGCTCATGCAGGTGACTCTCAACAAGTCCCTCGCGCAGGTCATTCAGGAGCAGATCAGTTGTCGCAAGGAGTTCAATGAAGCTAAGCAGGAGTTCGAACAGGCCAACATGATTGATGATGTTGTGGCACGGTTCAACGCCGTCGACAGATTACGTAGGACCGTGCTATTACGCTGCGGGGTGAGGCCGTGAGGATCGTGGCATGAAGCGAGGCTATCTATGGCATTAAGTGCGGAGGCAGCTGATGAATGCAGGTGAATTTAAACACCTGGTTGACAAGATCAGAGAGCACTTGAAGCCCATCTTGGATGAGTCCGGGGCGGTTTTTTATAGTGGACGGCAGACCTTAGAGGGCAAGACCGATTTTTATTTGATGGGACTAAATCCCGGTGGTGCCCCGGATGTCATGAAAGAAGAGACAATCAAGAGGTCATTGTCTGATTGGCAGGGGAAAAAGCCTGATTATTGGTCTGAATATCGGGATGCGTATTGGGGGAAAAAGCAGCAATGGACTGATGCTGATAATGGAAATTCAAGGCATCAAAAATGGGTGAGGGATTTTTGTGCTGATTGCTTAGGCGAGGATGTGAGGAATGTTTTTTCTGCCAATGCGATTTTTAAGAGGACCAAAAAAGGAGTGGATTTGCCAAAGGGTACCAACGTTGATGATATCTGTTGGCAAGTGCATAAGCTGTTGTTTTCGAAAGTTCAGCCAAAATACATCATTTGTCTTGGGCATGGGTCGGGTAGTCCGTTCGAACGACTAAAACAAAAGCAATGTCTCGACGTTGTTGGTCCTCACAAGGACGAACCGTTTAAGATGCCAAATGGGAAAAGGAGTTTTTACATTCGCTCGTTTGAGGCGGCGCAAATTCAAAACAAGCCGACTGGCTTGGACCGGCTAGTGCGTGTCATCGGGGTGCCCCATCCAAGTTGGTTTCCTCTCGGCGCAAATTGGTTCAGGGAGGCATGGGAAAAGCTCTCTCCACTCACGAAGCTGGGGGTAGGTCCGTGAGGCGAGTGAGGGAGAATCTCTTATTCTGCGACGAGCTGCCCCCAACTGCGGATGAAGCCATAATTGGGGGCTGGCTATTTTCTGGGAAGAAGTATGGATCAGTTTGAACAGGCGGTGTTGAATTATCTATGTGGGCCTCCGGAAAGATTCGTTAATGCGCAGTTCACTATTCCGTACGCTGATCTGAAAGGGGGGAGTTGTCCAGATTTTGTTGTGCTGGATTTTCAGGATAAGACTGTTTATGTGGTTGAAGTCACCTCGGCTGCCGACTCTAAGGCAATACTGGGGCGTATTGTTGAACGTGAAGCGCGTTGGTTTTCCCCGCTCCGCGATCACTTAGTTAAGTTGAACACAATGTTTCAAAACTGGGACTATCACGTCACCATATTTGTTAGGCCCGAGGAATCTGGGAATGCTCAAGAGAAGCTTCATGATCTCCGTGATGTTTCAGTAATTTCTCTCAATGATGTGGTGTTTTCCTGGCAGTGGAAATGGCAAGGTTCTAGGCCCAGTAATCCACTCCGCGAGCCAGGGAAAAGTGGGAAAGTGCATTAAGCCGAAAAGGGCGTCCTTCCTATCTGTCCCAGCCCCTACATGAGGAACTTGGTTGTTTAAAGATGTAGTGCGAGTCGTCCGCCCTTTCCATCTGCTACATGGGCATATTGCTAGTGTTCAGGTGCTCTCTTCAACACAATTGGGCTCATGAATTTTGTTCTGACCTATTCCGTCCCTCTATTGCAGTAACCTTTCTCCCTCCGCTAAGCGTTTAAATCAACTGATGACTGGAGGGGTCGAGATGGCTGGCTATATCTACACCAACTGGCGCGGCAAGGAGTTTGTCATTGACGAGCATTTTGTTGACGATATGAAGAAACGAATGTCTATGGACGAGGGGTCCGATCCGGACGAACTGGCCGATCTCACACCGGAATCAGTAATGGAAATGCTTCCGACGATGGAGAGCATTGAACGATACCGGCAATTGGAGGAGCTGTGGGATGGCCCGGTAAGCCAAGCCGGTGGGTAATTCGTTCGTCGAACGGACTGCGTCAGATACAATATAAAGTTATCCCCGTCCTCCTGTGACCTTCTCTGTCACGCCCTCGCCGTAAGCTTTCCCTTATTCGGAATCAAAGGTCGTTCACTGCAATCGCAGGAGGGAAAGGTATGTTCACGAGGAGGATGTTCTTCAAAATCCTGGCGGCAATCGGAGCTGGCTCGCTGTTCTCTGCCGAAAGTGAAGGCACCGCCGCACAATGGCTCAACGTCAGTGCCGCTTCCAGCACCGGCCACTTGGCAAGGCCTGGTGATACCTACTTTGAAGTTCCTGCCCAAGCATTTGGCGTTACGACTACCGAACAGTGGGAAAATCTGCTGGACGATCTCGATGCTGTCGAGCTGATCGGACGTTATGTTTCACTTACGTCCGCTCCTGATGAGGTCAGCCGTCTGACTGGCCGCTGTCCATTTTGTCGGCATGGCGCTGATTCGCTTCTGGTCGATTCGCGTGACGATACCTATCTCTGCACAGACTGCCTTGCGGGTGGGCATGCCCTGGATTTCTATGCACGCATGGAGGGACTCAGTCTGCCGGAATCGTTGCGTTCAGTGGGGAAGCTCATGGCTGCGGGTGTGTTGCAGGGGAAGCGACCGAGGCTGAAACGATTCCATTGCATCATCGAGGCGATCGACCGCTTTGCCCATGAGTCGCTGATTTGCAGCCGGGAAGGAGCATCGGCTCGCGGCTGGTTGAACCATCAGGGCATCACGGCTGAAATGGTAGAAAAGTTCTCCCTTGGAATGATGCCATATGCGCTGAGCGATCAACTCTTGGAGCGGCTGCGTGCCGTCGGGTTCACGCCTGACGAACTTGAGCAGGCTGGTGTCGATGGATGGATGTCTTGCTTGGCAGATCGATTCAAGGCCGGCGAATCCAATAGCACCCTTCTTCTGCCGGTGCGCGATCGTGAGGGCGACTGTTGCGGCTTTTACGAGCAGTCGTTTGGTCTTGAGTCAGCCCTCGCCTGGTCATCACATGTTGTTCCATATGGATATCAGCTGCTCGCGCCTCATCGCGCCAATCAACTGGTCTATTGCACGACCAGTGGGCAGACGGTTCCTTCATCGGTTGTTCTGGTTGAGCATCCTTGGGATGTGGTGCTGCTTGCACAGGAAGGACTGCATCAGGCGGTCTATGTGAGTCCTCTTGACCTCCACGAGTATCACGACCGGTTCAACCGATTCCTGCTCCAGGTTCAACGGGGCGTGTGGCCTATCTATTCATCCGATCTGAGCGTGGAGTTCATGCGGAATCTGTGCAGATTGTCTCCTCATGGCTTGGAACGGGTGGCGTTTCTTTTCTTGCCTGATGGAACAGGGTTTTCAGAGTGGCTTCGCCGAGAGGGCCCGGTCATCGGGCGGGCTCGACTCGAAGATGCATTGTCGGCAACCGAGTTGCTTCGGTTCTGAAGGTCGAGATTCAGGAAATCCCACACCCCAGTCTACCCGCAAGCCTTCACGATCGTCCTGGAGAAGGTACGAAAGTCGTCCAGATTCTTCGTGATAATCGTTTGGAGTATATCCAGATTCAGGCGGGTGTATTCGTGGATGGCGACGTTGCGGAATCCCACCATTCGTTGGAGCCGGTTGGCTAACTCAGCTGGCAGCAGTCCCGCTTTCTCTAGCAAGGCGAACGCATCACGGCTTTCCTGCGGCAGTCCCAACCCATTCCGTCGCACGACATACATGGCGAGATCGATCGCAGTTTCGCATGCGCGTTGAAGATTGAGGACGATGGCGTCCTGTTTTGTTTGATTCTCGTAGAGATGTTCACGTTTGCCGTCATATTCTTCGCTGATGCGGGTGAGGCATCGTTCGATACTTGCCGCCTTGTTCAATACGACATCGTCAGCCATAGATCAGCCCGCGCTTTTTAATGTCTTTGAGTAGATCCCGCCGCTCTTCGTTGAGTCTCGCATAGTCGGAGTAGGCATACATTTCGAATTCAGTACGAGCCTGGTCGTCATGGCTTTTCAGGCATCGACCGGTGCTGATGATCTGCGCGCGCATGACCGTCGTTGTGCTCCTCAGATCCAGGAGGTCCACACTACGGCCCAGTCGCACAGCGAGTTCTTGCGCCAGGTGAAAGAGTCGCTCAGCCGACATCGGTGTGCGCGCCAGCACGGCGAGATCGATGTCGCTGTCTCGTCGCGCGGTGCCCTGCGCCTGTGAGCCGAATTGGTAAATGGCCAACAGATCGCGGATCTGCTCGGCCAGAAATTGTGTGATGGGTTGAAGGTCCATTTTGGCAACCTGCGAATGGGCAGCCGAAGTATACGGGACCTGGGATGAAATGTCGAAACGGGGCGCATTGGAAGGTGAACGGTTATCGCGCCAGCCATTTCACGATCGCGACGCAGGCCATGTAGAGGCCGAGTGAGCCGGCCATCGAGAGCCAGAAGCCGATCCGTTCGACGCCGTAGATCATGCAGCCGACATAGACCAGCCAGGGCGGTACAAACCAGAGCAGGTTTTTGGCGTAGGTGACGAGATGCTCGTTGCCGCCGTTGAGGTAAATGAGGACGAAGGTCGCCCCGGTCATCGCAGGAAAGGTGCTGGCGAAGGCGGCGAGAAACGACCGGCCTTGTGAGCCGAGGTAGGTCGAGATACTGACGATTGTGCCGCCCAATAAGAAGTACAGTCCGTACTTCGCCCAGTCACCCATCCGCACCCTCCTTCACTGTCCGCGAAAGGCCTCTCGCGCTTCCGCTTCGATCTCATGCCCCAGGCCTGTGTACCGCGGCGAAAAGTGAAACACGACCAGCTCGCGCACCCCGGCTTTCTTTGCCATGATGCCGGCCTGCTTGGCCGTGAGGTGGTACCGGTCCCGAGCCTTGTCCGCATCCCGATCCAGATAGGGGGCCTCACAGTAGAAGATGTCCGCCCCGCGTGCAAGCTCTATGATCTTTCGTTCGTTGACTTCATCGTAGCGAGCATCCACGACATAGGCGATTTTCTGGCCGCGCGTAATCGTGACGAATCGCTCACGGATCTCGCCCAGGATGAACTCGCGCGTTTCTATATGGTGCTCGTGGTAGAGCGTGGCGAGGAATCGAAAGTCGTCCGGCTGACCTTGCCAGAAATACTGCTTCACCTCTTTCAGCCAATAGCCCACGGGCAGTCCGGCTTCATGTAGACGCTCTTTGTTGAAGTTCACATGAAACTGTTCCTGCAGCGCATAGGCTAGGGAGGGGATGCGGTGGTTGAGTGCCGAGGCCTGCACGGTGAACATCGGATCGCAGAATACGGTAAAGGTGCCCTGGCTCGTGCAGTGGCTGAGTGGAGAATCGGGTTCATCGTGGCGCTGAAAGCCGTCTGTAGCGAGGAAGGTCGCCGTCTTGATGCCGTCGGGATGGAACTCGTGCGCAGTAATCGTGAGCGGGTAACCGCCCACCAGGTTCCACGTATAGCCATGAAGTTTTCCTTGAACATTTGAGATGAGGCCACGGGGCCCGTGAAGCCGCAGGGTTTTGCCGCGGCCGAGCGCGACGCGCAGCAGGGTGTCGAACCCGATGAAGTGATCCATATGGGTGTGGGAGATGAAGATGTCGCTGGTGCGCAAGAGGCGTGTCGGCCCGAGGGCATCGTTGTGACCGAGGTCGAACAAGAGGGCGCGTTTCGACCATCGCACTTCGACGAACAGACCCGGGTCTCCGAAAACGTCATTGACGAGAAAGCTGGAGAAGGAGGGGTTCATGGAGTGCCGTATCACCTAGCCACGAACAACAATGAGTCCGTCGTGAGTGCAACTGTTGCTTGAAGTTCCTTGACCGCAACTTCAAGCAAGGTCAGGTCAACATGGTTCGCATGACGCTATAGAGG
This sequence comes from Nitrospira sp., assembly GCA_019636945.1. Classification (GTDB taxonomy): domain Bacteria; phylum Nitrospirota; class Nitrospiria; order Nitrospirales; family Nitrospiraceae; genus Nitrospira_D. The sequence continues at coordinate 8,645 of JAHBWO010000164.1, forward strand.
ACGATAACCTCCACAGCATGGGCGACGATCGTGACATACAGG
>JAHBWO010000165.1 GCA_019636945.1 Nitrospira sp.
TGAACTGTTGAACTGTACACCGAAGATTGTAAGAGGACCGACATCGTGACACATCCACTCTTGATCGATACCGATACACTGCAGCAACAGCTAGGTCGGCCTGGCCTCGTCGTCATCGACGTTCGGGGCAGAGCGGCCTATGAATTCGGTGGCCATATTCCTGGCGCCGTCCATTCGACCTGGCATGAGTACAGTGACCCCAACGCCGTTGCGAAGGGACTGCTGAATCCAGATCTCGGCCAGATTGAGCAGATCCTTCGTCGTCTTGGGATCAATCACGACAGTGATGTTGTGATCTATTCGAATCCCTTCGACAATTGGGGCGATGAAGGTCGGATGTTTTGGATGTTGGAATATCTGGGGCACCCACGTTTGTGTATTCTGGATGGAGGATGGGTAAAGTGGACTGCAGAGAAGCGGCCTTTTGCACATGGGTCGGTGTCGTCAACGATGGGGAACTTTACGGCGCGACCGGTACCCGCGTTGATGATGGTGAAAGACGATCTGAAAACGATCGTGAAGATGTCTCATCCCCAGACCGCGATTCTGGATGCGCGGAGCGTTGAAGAGTACCTTGGAAAAGAAGTATCGGGCATCCCCAGACCGGGGCATATTCCGTCAGCCATTCATTTGGCCTGGAACGGATTTTTGAATAAGGATGCCACGATCAAGGACGTCACGATAATCAAGGAAATGCTGGAGGCGAAAGGGGTTCATCCTGGTCAGGATGTAATTTGCTACTGTACCGGCGGGGTACGATCGGCCTGGCTCTACTTTATTCTCAAGCTGGTGGGATATCCAAGGGTCAGCAACTATCCAGGATCATGGTGGGAGTGGAGTCGGGACTTCGCCGCGCCGGTCGAGAAGGACTTGCAGGCCCTGCAGAAAATTCTTGGATTTTCTTCGGCACCCCAAGCTTCTTGACAGCCGCGAGACACGCTGTGTAAGGTCATTTCATAGGAAGTCGGTGTCGTCTGAACTGCGAATTTTCACCCATCAAGGAGGCAGCCATGATGAGAAGAATTCTTCGTGGTGCGTTGGTAGTGATTGGAGGCGGCCTGTTACTCGGGGCGCCGTTGTTCAATGGTGTCGCACTGGCAGGTGACAAGCATGTGGCGGAAGCGGTCGAACATGCGAGGGGTGCGGCATCGCATGGTAAAGAAGGCCATGCCGACGCCTGTGTGCAGCATGCAGAAGAAGCGCTGAAGCATGCGACGGCTGCGGGTGGGAAAAACCCACATTTACTCGAAGGCGTCAAGCATCTGACGGAAGCGGTGAAGCATGGCAAAGCCGGACATGCGGAGGCATGCACGGAACACGCTGAGGGCGGCGCCACGCATCTGGCTGAAGTGAAGTAACGTCAAGAGCCGATAATTGTCGGCTGCCAGCTGAGATTTTGGACGGGCAGGGACACAATCCCTGCCCGTTCTTGCATGAAACGGAGCGTCGTGTGCGAGTCGGCTTCTACCAATTCGATCCGCAATTCGGGGAAGTCGCTGCGAATCTTGATGTGGTGACGGCGAAGCTGGAGCAGGCGGATGCCGATCTGCTCATACTCCCGGAGTTGTTCGCGTCCGGGTATCAGTTCGTGTCTCGTGAGGAGGTACAGAGGCTGGCCGAGCCGGTTCCCGATGGCCCGACAGTTCGTCGGCTGGTGGATATCGCCAAACGTCGCAAGATGCACCTTGTGGCAGGATTGCCCGAGCGATCCGGATCTGTCTGTTATAACTCCGCCGTGGTGGTAGGGCCATCTGGATTTCTGGGGTGTTACCGAAAAACCCATCTGTTTTCCGAAGAGACCCAGTTCTTCACGCCGGGTGATTCCGGCTTTCTGGTGTGGGATATCGGTATCGCCAAGATCGGTGTCATGATTTGTTTCGATTGGTACTATCCGGAGGCTGCTCGGACATTAGCGATACAGGGCGCTGAGATTATCTGCCATCCCTCCAACCTCGTCTTGCCGAACTGCCCGGATTCGATGCCCGTTCGGTGCCTTGAAAATCGAGTGTTTGCCGTGACATGCAACCGGATCGGTCGGGAAGCACGCGGTGAGAAGGATCCATTGACCTATATCGGACAGAGTGAAATCGTCACACCGAAAGGCGTGATCACGCAGAGAGCGTCTCGTGATAAAGAAGAACTGACCATCATTGAGATCGATCCGGCTGAAGCCCGCAATAAAAGTCTCAATTGCTATAACGATCTGTTTCGTGACCGGCGTGCGTCCTTGTACAAGCTATAACCGTTCACATGTATTCTGTCCGGAGCTTGCGCAAGTCGCATGGGCAGGGTAGGATTTCGCTTATGAGTACGGAACTCCGGAAGGGCATGTTTCTGATCGCCGCTCCAGCCCTGCGCGATCCAAATTTTCGCCAGACCGTGGTTTTGCTGTGCGAACATGGACCAGAAGGGGCGCTGGGTGTCATTGTGAATCGGCCCACTGCTATGTCCATTTCTGAGGCGCTGCCGCAGATTCCCGTCATCGAAGGTACAGGGCATGTCCTCTATGCCGGCGGTCCCGTACAAACGAATCAAGTGATGTTGCTCTACCGGGGCGACCAATTTCCGGACAACGCCCACCATGTCTTCGACGGAGTCTGTCTCGGCGGAGATATCGGGATGGTCGAACGCATTCTGACTGCGGCCGGCACTAAAGAATTCTTCAGGGCCTATCTCGGCTATTCCGGATGGGGGCCAGGCCAGCTGGAAGGCGAGATGAAAACCGGCTCGTGGATTATCCTTCCGGCCGATCCTCAAGCGGTGTTTGAAAAGGATCCGACGCGCGTGTGGGGAGACATCTTGTGCACGTTGGGCGAAGCCTATCAGCCCTACGCGGAGATGCCGTTCGATCCATCCTGCAACTAAATCCTCTCCTCTTGCTTCTCTCCTCATCACTCACGCATCATTGGCAAAGAAAATAGCGGCGAGTGTTAAGGCTGTATTCATTCTCGTAGGGGAGAGATTTGTGACTCAGGCGGGCTTATCTCGGGAAGACGGCGACTCATTTCTGAAGAAACTGCACGAACAACCGCATCAGCCGATCAGCGAGTGGCTTCGCGCACCGGCCCATGTGCAGTACGAAGCTTTCCGCATGTCCGACCCACCCACGCAGCGGCCGGCCAGCCGAGCTGAATTTCAATCGCTACTGGATCGATTCAAGGTTCCCGATGAGCGGATCGAACTGCGAGACAATTTTGGCTATGGCGTGAAGGAAGCCGAGAATGGAGATCGCCTCATTCTCATCTGGCAAGCCCATACGGAATACTATAACTACCAATTTTGGCATGTGCCTTCATCGCCGGCGAGCCTACTCACGTTTGGACCACTCACGTTTCCAGCTGCTCCTGTTTCGTTGACACCCCTGGGTTCCGTCGTCTGCCGGTTGGATATCGTGCTGAAGACGGGAGCCCTGCCTTCGCGAGAAGAGGTAAGAGGGCAGCTACCAGGGCCTGTGTTGTATGGCAGCCGAATCTTCAATGAGCAGGCGGCTGTCGTGACCAGTTTTACGCCGGACAATCACGGGCGGGAACGGTACTGGGTGAGTGTCGGTCCGTTGCAAGGCGACCACTCGCGGTTGAAAGACATTGTGGATGCCGTGGTGCGGATCGAAACCTACTACCATCTCCTGCTGATGCAGAAGCCGCTGTTCTCAGCCGCGATCGACCAAGTCTATAAATTCGAACAGGTGCATCTCCAGCAGCGAGAAATCATTACGGGACATATCGGGCACGCCAATCCTGAGACGCTGCAGCGATGGTTGAACAGCCTCACGCAAGACTTGCTGAAAACCAATCGCATGGCGGGCAAATTACACTTCGAACTGTCGGCCTCGATTCCGTACGATAAGATCGTGCATGCCACGTTGGGCTCGTTGGCGGAGCAGCCCACAGCCTCCTACCGTCCCATCTCCGACTATGTGTTGGGAGGCATTACGGGTGTGGCGGAAGGGTATCAACAACTCTTGCGCCGGATCGATACGCTCCGCGGCGGATTCGAAGGCATCATTGCGATTATTCGCACCCGGATCGACTTGATTGTGGAGTCACAAAACCTCACGCTTCTCCAGAGCGTCGACAAGACGACGAAGAGCCAGGTCATTCTCCAGCATACCGTTGAAGGCCTGTCTGTCATCGTGATCGCCTACTATCTGGCCGGCCTGGCAGGATACGTCTTCAAGGGGCTGTACGAAGTCGGTTGGCTTGGTAATGCGAACGTGGCCTCGGCCATCTTCGTGCCGGTCGCCATTGGGTTGGCCTTCGCCGTCACCACCTTCAGTAAAAAATATCTGCACAAGAAGCTGGCGGGTGAGCAACTAGCGACCAACGCTGACAAGCAGGAAGAGTAGTTCAGTGCAGTAGGTCGCTAAAGCCCGCGTTATCCACGTAAGTGCCGCATCGTTTCTCCTTCATATTTTCCCCATCCTAGCGAATTCCAACAGCCCGCTCATAGGCTGATCTTCACTGGTGAATGTGCTGGTGTCCCATCAAATAAGATCCAGGATATTTACCAGCAGTAGTACTGCTGTCGTCCACCACTCCGCTCCGAGTGAGAGCAAAAATATGAACGGCATTTCTCGTGACGTATCACATTCGATACAGCTCCTGAATCAAATTGGATCCAGGCATGAGTGATCGGTGCGATGGACCTCCTGTAAGTGAGGTTTTGCTGGGCATCATATCTTGCTGAAACTAGGGAGCTTGTCACCGCTTGCATCGCCAGTTGGTGGAAATGTCGCAGTACAGGCATCTCACTTGCTCTGAGAGTTGCCTTCAATGGCCGCATGTCAGCATCAATACCTTGGAGAAGGTTTGCTGATCCCAAAGTGATCTCCTCCGCGTATCGAGGCGGCGGCGGATGTTCAATCCGTCGTCGCCTCAACTCTGAAGGGTTCTGGTCTGAGGATTTCCGACAAAAACCGCCCTGTATGTGATCCAACTACTGTTGCCACCTGTTCAGGACGGCCTTCAGCGATAATCTGTCCTCCTGCGGCGCCGCCTTCAGGGCCGAGATCGATGATCCAGTCCGCGGATTTGATGACATCGAGATTATGTTCGACGACGACCACTGTGTTCCCGGCGTTCACGAGTTTGTGGAGGACGGTGAGGAGTTTCTTGATATCCTCAAAATGCAGACCGGTGGTGGGCTCATCCATAATATAGAGGATGTCTTTGGCTGAGGCATCTTTGAGCTCGGCGGCGATCTTCAATCGCTGGGCTTCTCCACCTGACAATGTGGTCGCGGATTGGCCCAGGCGAAGATAGCCAAGCCCGATTGAGGAGAGCAGCTGGAGCTTATCTTGTAGCTTTGGCGCTCCGGTGAAGAATGACGCGGCTTCTTCCACGGTCATATCGAGGACTTCGGCGACATTCTTCCTGCGGTAACGAATCTTGAGGACCTCTGCGTTGAAGCGCTTGCCGTCACAGATCTCACAGGGCGCATAGATATCTTCGAAGAAATACATCTCCAACTTCTCTACGCCGCTGCCTTCGCAGCGTTCACAGCGGCCACCGGCGGCGTTGAACGAAAAGTGTCCTGGTGTCAGTCCCTGCCGTTGAGCCTCCCGTTCCGCGGCAAACAGCTGACGGATTTCGTCGAAGCCTTTCAAGTACGTGATGGGGTTAGATCGTGGCGTACGCCCGATCGGCTGTTGATCGATCAGACGGATGCCCCTGAGGTGCTCGATACCTTTGATCGCTGTAAACCGTCCCATGGGTAGAGATGCCACACGAAAGGCCCTGGCCACGGCTCGATAGAGCGTCTCTTCAACCAGCGTACTTTTCCCAGAACCAGACACACCGGTCACACAGATCAACATGCCGAGAGGGATACGGAAGGAGAGATCCTTGAGGTTGTGTTCCGTGGCTCCGGCGAGCACCAGCGTTTTGCCGTTCCCGGTTCGTCGCGACTGAGGTTGGGGGATCTCCTCTTCACCGCGCAAGTATCGCGCAGTTGTGGCCCGAGGATCTTGGATGAACTCCTTCGTTGGTGCTGCACAGACGATCTCACCACCCTTTTCACCGGATTGGGGGCCCAGTTCGACGAGGAAATCGGCGGACTCAATCATGCGGCGGTCATGCTCGACGACCACGACGGTATTTCCGGTCGCTGCGAGGTCACGGAGGATGCCGGCCAATAGATCGGTATCCCTGGCATGGAGCCCAATGGTCGGTTCGTCAAGCACGTAGAGCGTACCGACCAGTCGCGAACCGAGCTGATTCGCCAGCGCCACCCGTTGGGCTTCACCGCCGGACAGCGTCTTGGTTTGGCGATTGAGGGTTAGATAGCCAAGGCCGACGCGTATCAGAAAACTGAGCTTTGCCTTGAGTTGCCGGAGAATATCCGAGGCGATCTCCTGTTCGGTTTGGCGCAAGGGCAGGGAGTCCACCCAGGCTGCAAGACTCTCCACCGTTCGTTCCGTCGTCTCGTGAATATCACTGCCAGCGAGCTTGACGAAGCGCGCGTCCGGTTTCAGGCGGCTGCCGTGGCAGCTGGGGCAATCGAAAGGCGTGCGATAGCGGCTGAGAAAGACGCGCACGTGCAGCTTGTACCGCTTGCCTTCGAGGTACTCAAAGAAGTCATTAATGCCGTCAAACGATTTGGCTCCTTTCCAGAGCAACTGCTGCTGATCCGCCGGCAGTGACTTGAACGGAGTCTCGACGTCAACACCATGTTTTTTCATCGCGGCCAACATTTGCTTCTGCCACCAGGCCGAGCTGGGCTTACTCCAGGGCTCGATCGCCCCTTGGGTGAGAGACTTGGTCTGATCAGGGATGACCAGCTCAGGATCGTATCGCAGCACATTGCCGAATCCTTTGCATTCGGGACAGGCGCCGAGTGGATGATTGAATGAAAAGAGAATCGGCCGTAGAGGTTCAAAAGTTCGTCCGCAGCCTTGGCAGAGAAACTGTGTGCTGTAAGACTGACGTCCATGGTCGATGATGTCGATGGAACACCGGCCCTCCCCCTCACGAAAGGCTGTTTCCACACCTTCAATTAGTCGCGTGCGGTTGTCTTCCCGAATGACGAGACGATCGAGAACGATATGGAGCGATTGAGACTTGTGAAGTTTTACGTGTCCAGCCTCGTGGAGGTCGATCACATCATCCTGCGTTTTGACCCTGGTGAACCCGCGCGTGAGGAGGGATTGGATAAATGTGGCTTCTTCTTTTGGCTTGGGAGCAGCCAGAGGGAATAGAATCATAGCTCTGGCATCAGGCCATCGAGTGATGAGGTCGTCTGCGACGGAGTCTGGTTGAAACGAACGGCCTTCTTGTTTGCAGTCTGGGCAAGTTGGCTTGCCGATCTTGGCGAAGAGGAGGCGTAGGAGATCGGCGATTTCCGTTGTCGTGCCGACCGTCGAACGAGCCGTGCGTACCTGATTCTTCTGTTCAATGGCAATTGCCGGGCGGACATTGATCAGTCGATCGACATCCGGGCGAGCCACCTTGTCGAGAAACATCCGGGCGTAAGTCGAGAGCGATTCCACATACCGCCACTGGCCTTCGGCAAAGATCGTGTCGAACGCAAGCGAAGATTTTCCTGACCCTGACACGCCGGTAATGGCCGTGACTTGATTATGGGGAATCTGCAGCGAGATGTTCTTGAGGTTATTCTGCCGCGCCCCCTCGATGATGAGGTGGTTGGGGGAGTGGTTGGGAGGCGGAGGGTTCGGCATAGCGCGTGCTCTTAAAATAGGATGACCAAACATCGTAGCAATAGTCGGAGGTTGGTTCAACGATGGACGAGCGTCCGGTCCTTGTCTTTGTTTTCGTCGAGCGAGTAGAATTTGCTGCCTAGGACGTCCTACTCTCAGTGGTCGTGCGCATGGCTGTTCGAATGTCGAACCACTTCGATGTCTTCTTGAGTTACCACTGGCGTGACCATGCGCTGGTGGAAGCGCTCGCCCATCGCTTGCGGGAGCAGAACCTCACGGTCTTTCTCGACCGGTGGTATCTGACGCCGGGGCAATCCTGGCCGAAGGCATTAGAAATGACGCTGGCGAACTGTCGAGCGGTGGCCGTCTGCCTTGGTCAAGGTGAGATGGGGCCCTGGCAGCAGCGGGAACAGTATCTCGCGCTCGAACGACAGGTCGCTGCCGAACGGCAGGGGGAGAGATTTCCCGTCATTCCCGTCTTATTGCCAGGCGCGGAACCACCGCTGGGATTTCTGAGTCAGAACACCTGGGTCGATTTCCGTGCTCGTGTTGACGATCCAGTTCTCCTGAACACGCTGGTCAACGCCATTCATGGGAAACCGCCAGGTCCGGATGCGCTGGAGGCAGTCCGCAACACACTCGCCACGTTGTGTCCGTACCGGGGCCTGCTCTATTTCCGTGAGGAAGACGCGCCGTTCTTCTTTGGGCGTGAGGCGGCGATCGCACAGCTTACGAGTACGATGCAGCAACACAGCCTCGTGGCAGTGGTCGGGGCCTCAGGCAGTGGCAAGTCGTCGGTGGTGCGAGCTGGTCTGGTGCCGGAGCTACGGAAGAGTCGCGAGCGGATATGGGAAGTTGTCACGATGGTCCCGACGGATCGCCCCGTCCATGCGCTGGCGGCGGTGCTCCTGCCCTTTCTTGAACCGGGCATGACAGAAACCGATCGGTTGATCGAGCTCAACAAGCTGGCCGAGGCCCTACTCAGTCAGACC
>JAHBWO010000166.1 GCA_019636945.1 Nitrospira sp.
CGCCATGATGTGACCTCCTCGTTTGATCATTTGCATCTGTAGGCCGAGACGTTCCACGTGGCATGCCCATTGACGAAGGCCCGATCCGAAGTGTCAACATCACCACAACCTCAGATCTCCTCCATATGGTGCCACCACAAACCTCCTTTCGTAGGATCCATCGTCAGCCTACTGTTAGTTGTAGCAAGATCCCAGGGCCTGTACCATGAGGCACATGCCTAAAGTCGCAAGGGAAATTCCACTGGAAGGGATGAGCGAAGAAATGAAGCCAGACAGACTACTACTCGGAGGAGGACGTGAGACCGTGGGCAAGCGCGTACTTTGTCAGTTCAGCGGTGGTATGGAGGCCAAGCTGCTCCATCAGCTTGGCCTTGTGATACTCGACCGTCTTGGGAGAGAGCCCCAGCGTGGACGCGATTTCCTTGAGTGTCAACCCCTCCGCTACCAGCTGCAAGATCTCTCGCTGTCGTATCGGCAGACGGTCCTGGCCGTCGGCCCCCGATGCCGTGTCGGCGATTGCGGCTTGGACCAGATCCTTGGCAATCAACGACGTGATGTAATAATTGTCGTTCTTCACCGCATCAATGGCCTGTAACAGCTCCGATCCCGCCGACCGCTTCAGCAGATAGGCTGAGGCGCCAGCCTTGAAGGCTTGAGTGACATAGTCCTGATCCGCATGAACCGTCACAAAAATCAATCGTGGTTGGGGAATCATCTTTCGCAACCGACGTGCTGCATCAAGGCCGTTCAGTTTGGGCATGGAAATATCCAGAACCACAATGTCCGGCTGCAAACGCTTCGCCGCGTCAAGTAATGCCCGACCATCTTCTACGGAACCTACGACCTGACAATGCTCTTCAAGCAGCTTTTTGAATCCTTCCAGGACTAAGGCATGATCATCGGCTAGGAGCACCCGGGGCTTGCTCATGCACGCTCCTGTTTGAACGGCACCCAGGCACAAATCCGTGTGCCTTCACCCGGTGTCGAGTCTATCGTGAACGACCCGGCAACTAAGGAGACCCGTTCCTTCATACTCAATAACCCGAGGCTTCCTCGCCGACCACCGTCATGATTCATGTCAAATCCAACCCCATCGTCCCGTATCATAAGCTGCAGTCCGTCTCGCACTCGCATCAGCTCAACCTGCACGGTGCTTGCCCTGGCATGACGAGTAATATTTGCCAACCCTTCCTGGGTCACACGGTACAAACACGTGACCACGTCCTGCGCCAGGTGCTGCGGGATGTCTTTGCTGATGAACCGGGCATCAAGACCGGTACGGGCCTGAAAATCATCGATGAGGCGACGGAGCGCGATGGACAAACCCAAATCATCCAGGATGGACGGATGAAACTGATAGGCGAGACGGCGCACACCTTCGGATAGTTCGACAATACGATCCTGAATGCTGCGGATCGTTCGGACGGTACCGACGGCCGCGTGTGAGAGCTGCCGTTCCAACATTTCGATGTCGATCGACAAGAGCGCCAGTCGTTGATTGATATCGTCGTGCAGATCACGCGAGATTCGCCGTCGTTCCTCTTCTTGAAGACGAAGCAGTTGGGACGCAAGCAACCGAAGATCCCGCCGATTGGCTTCCAGAGACTGTTCCGTATCAATTCGCTTTGAGACCTCACTGACGAGCGCGTCATTGACAGCCATTAACTCTTCGCTACGCGCATGTAAGCGTGCGGCCCAGCCTTTGTCGAGCCGCTGAAGCTCTTCCTCGCGTTCTCGCCGTTGCAGGAAATACCAAACAGGCACTCCGATCAACGCCATGCCAAAGACCCGAGTGAGGACGGCCTTCCAGACTGATTCATCAGAATCTCGCGGTGTGAATTCGCTGACAGTTCCTGGTGCTAACGAGGCAAGATTTTCCAGCTCGAAGGGCGTCGATAGTTGATGAGGAACAAGCGACAGAACATGCCGTGCGACCTCAGTAGGAAAATGGAGGAGCAGTGCGGCGATGCCGGCGGCAAGAATCCCAGCTCGAACTCGGGATACAGACATAGACCACCCCTCTCCGTCAAATTATCCTCCTTCGAAGGTCGATCAATCAAGACACGGCCACCACGACCGGGCGCAGCCCAGGAGCCACCGGGAGCAGATCTTGACGATGCCTTCGGAAATGGACTCTTCCACAACGGGCGCATCAGGCCCCTCACATCCGTCGCCATACAGAACCGATAATCAGACAGGGATCGGCTAATTCAATGCCTGCAGACTCCCGGTTGAGCGGGCCAGATTGACGCGGGCGGCGTTGAGTTGAAAGAGAGCATTGACAAGATTTTCTCGTGCGCGGGCGACAGCCGAGAGTCCATTCGTCAACTCAAAGTGGCTGGCGGAAGTGATGACGGCATAGCGTTCCCGGGCCAGATCGAGCTCCCTCATCGCCATCTGAAGACCGGCTTGAGCGATCCCCACCTGTTCCTTCGCCGCCGTCATCGACGCGAGTGCATCATGAACTTCCATAGTCACTTGGTTGAGCACTGACTTCATCCGGAGTGCCTCTTGCTGCCACTGACTTCGTGCTTGCGCGATGCGCCCTTCACGTTGCGCGCCATCGAAGATGGGAATCTGAAGAATCAACGCCATACTGTAGGTATCGAGGGTATTCGTCCAGCGATTGCCCACCAGCCCGTAGTCGCCCTGTGCGACCAGTGACGGGACCCGCTCCCCCGTCATAGAGGCATACATCAATTCGGATGCTCTGACGCGAGTATACTGCGCCTGCACCTCGGGACGTTGACCGAGCGCATCCTCGACCGCCTTCTGCGACAGTGGAAGCTCCGGCACATCCGTGAGCCACTGATCTGTCAGCACCACAGCACTGGTCGTTGGTAATGCGAGCAGATTGATCAGGCTCAATTTGGCATGGTCGAGCTCGTACCCTGCCGAGGAACTCTGCTGCCGCTCCGCCGCCAGTTGGGCTTCCAGCCGCGCAATATCGAGCCCGGTGGCCAGGCCTCCACGCTGCCGCTGTCGAATCGTTCCAAGTAACTCCTTCATGATCTGCTGATTCGACTCATGCGCCTTGATCAAGGCCATGGCTTTCAGCCCTTCCATGTAGGCCAGGGCCACGCTGGCCATCGTATCGAACTTCTTGGCTTCCGCCTCCTGTTCAGTCATATGTAACGATTCTCGTGAAGCCCGCCACCGCTGAATCAAGCTGAGACTGAACAGATTTTGCGTCGCACTGATCCGAGCGTCGAAAATGCTGAAGGGATCGGTGCGCACGGGAGACAGACCGATGGTCCCGAGAAATTGAGTCCGCCTGCTCTGCCGGACATCGGCGGACAGATTAGGCAACAAGGCTCCCAACTGTGTCTGCACCCGGCCTTTCGCTTCTTGAACCCGCTCCCTGTGCAACAGGATATCCGGATTATTGTCTGCTGCGGCCGACAAGGCGTCGCGCAACGTCAACGAGAGGGTCGGCAACGGTATCGGCTGACCAGAAGTCCCCTCATCCCTCCCCCAAGCCGAACTCGTCGTGGCCACAAGGGCGAGCATGACGACGGCCATCACTCCACGTCGCTCACCGAGACAGGGTTTCTCTTGTACCCCCCTCTCTCCCTTCACCGTTCACCTCTCACGTTTCACTTCTTCTCTTCCTCTCCATCACGGATTTCCTACGTTTCACGCTTCAGGCTTCACTTCCTCCCCCTTGCCCCTCACACCCCTGACGCCTCACGTTTGGCGCTCTTGCTTATCGCTCCCTCAGACTCTCCTGTGCCGATTTGAGTAAGGGGCTCAGCAAATACTCGATGATCCGTCGCTGGCCGGTCTTGATCTCAACCGTGACCGCCATACCCGGAGATAGGTTCATCCGATTGCCGTCGACGTGGACCGTCGATCGGTCCATACTGACTCTCGTGAGGTAGACAAGTCCGACCTTTTCAAGAGGCGCGGCATCGTGAGACACGGTCAAGACATGGCCTGGAATCGTTCCGTATAGAGTGAACGGAAACGTTTCGATCTTGATCTCGACCGACTGCCCTTCTTGCACAAAGCCGACATCTTTGTTTTCCACCTGCGCCTCGACTTCTACCTGATGTTCACGCGGCACCACGATAAGCAACTGCTGAGCCGGCGTCACGACACCGCCGACGGTATGAACTGTGAGCTGTTGCACCACTCCGTCAATCGGGGACATCAGCCGTTGCAGACCGGCTTTTTGACCTGCCTTCGTCACCTCTTGTGAGAGCGAGGCCGCCTTGGTTTCCAACACCGACAGCTCGGCCTGCTTGTTCTGTTGGAATTCCGACACCATGGCGCGATAGTGTTGTTCCGCCTCAGCGAGTGCCGCCCGATCTTGGGCCAACTTCTTTTTCTGTGCGGCCAATTCCTGAGCCTTGTCGATCCGCTGCCCTTCAGCCTGGAGAAAATCCATCTTCGTCACGGCCTCATGTTCGAGCAACTTCTTGTAGGCCTCAGCCCGCTCCACCTCCATCGGCACCGTCGCCTCTAAGCGGACAATATTTTCTTTGGTTTGCTCCAGCGCAGCCTGGCGTTGATCGACAAGGTGCTGGGCTGCGGCTACCTTGGCCTGGTACTCCGCGAGCTGATCACGCAACAACTGTTGCTGCAACAGGACATACGTGCGATCGGCATCAGCCGGAGCATCGAAGGTGGCCTGGCCTTTAATGAGAGCCCGTAGCCGAGCAGCGTCCACATTCGCTGCCTGCTGTTCATTCGAGGCCCGATCACGGTCGGCGCGATTGAGCGTCGCATCCAACTCGATCAGCAGATCCCCTTGCTTCACCGTCTGTCCATCCTGCACATGAATGGCAGCGATCACGCCGGTTTCATAAGGTTGGACGATCTTGGAGTAGCCGCTGGGGATGATCTTGCCCTGTGCGATGGCGATAATGTCGATCCGGCCGAATGAGGCCCACAACACCGCTGCAGTGAAGGCTGCCGCGATCGTCCAGATGAGCGCACGACCGATCGGCGAGGGAGGGACTTGCTGGATTTCTAAGACCGCCGGCAGAAACTCTGCAGCACGCCCACTCGGAGCGACCGTGCCGGACATCTGGCGCGATTCTGCCTGCCAAGCGGCCCTCCACACCGTCCACTGTCGTGACAGCACACCGAACGCCATGTGACCTCAGAGTTGCATTTCGCGTTTCAGGTTTCACGTTACGGGTGACGACAAACAGCCCATCGCTTCATCGACGAAACCAGACACCCACAACACGAAACTTCTTCCGTTTACCGTTTACCCTTCACCCCTTACGTTTCACCTTTGGCCACCGGCCTGATGAGCATGCAATCGCGCATACACGCCGCCGATGCTGAGCAGATGGTCATGCGCTCCCTGCTCGACAATCTCGCCTCGTTCCACAACATAGATACGATGAGCCGCCCGCACCGTGCTCAGTCGATGAGCAATCATCACAATCGTTCGGCCCTTGGCGATCTCCACCATGTTCCGCTGGATCACCGCTTCGGATTCGTAATCCAACGCGCTGGTCGCCTCATCGAAAATAAGAATACGGGGATTCGCGACCAACGCCCGAGCGATAGCGATCCGCTGGCGCTGCCCACCCGACAAGGTGCAGCCATGCTCACCGATCACCGTGTCGTACCCATCCGATAATTCCAGGATAAATTCATGGGCGCCGGCCAACTTCGCCGCATGAATCACCTGCTCCATCGACAGACCGGGATCCGTCAGTGCAATATTGCTCCGCACCGAACCATTGAAGAGGAAGTTCTCTTGCAGCACGACCCCCACTTGTCGTCGGAGCCAGGCCGGATCGACCTGAGCAAGATCAACGCCATCGACAAGGATCCGTCCCCGCTCCGGCACATACAGTCGTTGTAAGAGCTTCGCGATCGTACTTTTTCCCGAACCGGACCGGCCGACGACCCCGATCATCTGGCCCGGCTCAATACGACAAGAAAGTTTCCGAATGACCTCCGGACCGTCCGGTCGATACCGAAAGGTCACCTCGTCAAATTGCACCAGCCCTGTGACCTGAGGCAGCGTCGTCCGGTTCGGATTGTAGGATGGCTCAGGCTGCGTATTGAGCACATCGCCCAACCGCTCGACTGAAATACCGACCTGTTGAAATTCCTGCCAGAGATTGACCAGCCGTAGAATCGGACCCGTCACCTGGGCCGCCAGCATGTTGAACGCGATCAACTGGCCGATACTGAGATCGCCGCCGATGACACGATAGGCTCCGAGCCACAGCACGGCCACCGTGGTAATCTTCTGCACGGCAGTCGCGGCCTGACCGGCAATCGTCATCACGCTCGTCGCACGGAAGCTCGCTTGCACATAGCCGGCCAGCTGCTCTTCCCATTTCCGCACAAGCGGCGGTTCCACTGCCATGGCCTTCACGGTTTGAATCCCGCTGACAGCTTCCACCAAGAACGCTTGATTCTCCGCGCCCCGATTGAACTTCTCATGCAACCGAGCCCTGATCGCCGGCGTAATCGCCACGGACAACAGCGCATAGATCGGCAATGACGCCATCACCACGAGCGTGAGGGTCGAACTGTAGAACCACATCACGGCTAAAAACACGACGGTAAAGAGCACATCAAGCACCACCGTGATCGAGTGGCTGGTCAAGAATTGACGGATGTGCTCCAACTCCCTGACCCGTGCCACCGTATCGCCGATGCGCCTCGCCTCAAAATAGGAAAGAGGCAGCGCTAGGACATGACGGAAGAGTTGTGCACCCAGGCTGACATCGATCCGATTCGTGGTATGGGCAAACAGGTAGGTCCGAAGTCCGCCTAAGAGCGCCTCAAATATCGCGAGCGTGATCATCCCGATCGCCAACACATGGAGCGTGGTAAACCCCTTGTGTACGAGCACCTTATCGATGACCACCTGCGTAAAGAGCGGCGTCAGCAGAGCAAAGAGCTGTAGGAAGAAGGACGCAAGCAGGACTTCTCCGAACAGCGTGCGGTACTTGACGATCGCCGGGATGAACCAGGTGAAGTCAAACTTGAAGTCTTGGAGCCGGACATGGGCCCGCTTTGTACAGAGCAACAATTCGCCGGTCCACATCCCTTCAAACTGAGGTCGTTCGAACAGGAGGGGGCGTCCTTCGACGGGATCCTGAACCAGCACCTTCTCCCCTTCGAGTTTGGCCACGACGAGATAGCGTCCGTCCGTTCGCTTGACGATGGCCGGTAAGGGCGTCCCGGGCAGTTTGTTCCACTTCGTCTTCACTAACCCAGCTTTTAAGCCGAGATGTTTGGCGGCACGAAGGAGATCCGTATCGGAGAGCATCTGTCCAGATTGGGCGAACTGATGCCGTAGCTGAGCGCCGTCGGCAGGAAGATCATGAAATCGAGCAAGGATCAGGAGGCAGATCAGGCCGGTATCTGTTTCAACGAAAGCACTGGCAGACTGTTCGCTAGCCAGTGGAGACGAGAGAACGCGCGCAGCATCGGCTGACATCCAGCCATCTTAGGATAGCACCGCCTGATGGCCAAACGTTTTCAAGGATTGGAGCAGATGCACAGTAGGTGATTCAGCTGAGCCGTGCGCTCTTGCAGTTCCATCAGCACTCAGCCGTAGCACACAATCCGAGAGCGAGACATTCTGCTTTCGGGCAGAGCCATGAGTCCACATTAGGGAATCACGTTGTGGTCCGCCAGGACACGCAGCGGTCAGCACAGCGACAGCCCACAACGAACCCTGCCCCTTTACTATTCCGAGCCCCTAATCTGACAATCTACCAAAGGGGCGAGTATATCGGCCTCCCAGCGATCCGCACCGTAGGTCCCGCCTGGGTAAAACCCAGGCGGGACTGATAGTCACCTTACTGTACCGGACCTGGATTCTTCTGCTTGTCAGTCAGCTGACGCTTCCAGGTTTTACAATCGTTGGTCTGGCAATCCTTGACCCATTCCTGCACCCAGCCATTGTAGGGGTTTGGAATTGCAAGGACGCCTTGCCCCCCCATCCCAGCATACTCTGAAATGGTGCCATCTTTAGCTGTCTTGTTGGTTGCTGTCAGCAAAATTGTCCCGACCACTGTGGCATCGGCTGGATTGCCGTCGTTATTGGGGTCAGGATCGACAACGAGCATTCGGTTCGAAAATTTGCTCGAGACGTAGGCGTAATAGCCACCGCCCTTCTTGGCACCGTATTGCACCCCATGGCACCCAGGATCACATCCCAACATCTTCACAACCTTGTCTTCATTCTGATTTGGCTGTCCATTCACCGTTGGTCTGGTATCAACGACCGTAATAGTGCCGGTCAAGGTATTGGCCGTGACCATATTGGTTCCGTCCGGACTGACAGGCGTCTGAATGGGCAATGCGCCGACAAATGTCACGCCTGTGATCGGATCCGGCGCCACCGCTCCGGATCCGGCATTATAGTTGGCGATCAGATCAATTTCCCCCTTAAATGCATGAGGATTCACGGTATAGACCGATATTTTGCTATCGAGAAAATTGGCGACGTAATACTTGCTCGCATTCGGCATCATCCCGGTGGCAATGGGATGGGTCAAGGGACTGCTGGCTGACAGAACCGATGCCAGATTGTTATTAGAGAAATCGACTCGACTGGTCTTCCCGGTCAACACATTCGGCGTCACCATTTTACTGCCATCCGCACTCATCCAATGGGCATGAGGATTTCCCTGA
>JAHBWO010000167.1 GCA_019636945.1 Nitrospira sp.
GCGGATGTGCCGATATCATCGCCGCGCCCCTCCAAGATGAGCCGGGTGATACTGTCTTGCTGCAGCTGTTTTGCATCGGACTCCAGGACGTGGAGGGCGTCCCCCTGGATGGCCTCTTGATCGAAGTCAAACAAGATGTCGGCCAACATTCCGGCATCCAAGCCAGTGGCGTTTCGTGCCGTCAGTTCAGACTGCATGGCAGGATGTGTACGTGAGCCGGTGAGGTGGGCATCATTCGGGGGGATCTCCTTAATCGCTGGTTCAGCGATCCGTTCTTCCTGCCCACGCAGATCTTGTCCGATGAGGGAGCCTGATTTAGAAGAACATCCATGCATCAGCAGAACGGTAAGGCCGAAGAGGCTGACGAGCGTTACACTGCATACCGGTGTCATATGGTCTGCCTTTGAGTGAAGGGCCTGCCGACCGTCACTGGAGGAGTGCGTGTGCGGCTTCATAGATCGGCCCGGGCTCGCTGATCGGTGTCCAGTTCAAGACGGCTAATGAATCCTCAACATACGATGGCGTTCGCATGCCGTTGAGGACGCAGGTCACTCCAGGTGTGCTGCTGAGTATCCAGAACATGTTCTGGGAGAGAGAGGCAGCGCGCGGTGCGTCCGGCAAGAGCGGAGCAATGGCGCGCGTGATTTGTTCGGTCTGGGATCGACTCCGCAGGGTTGCTTCATGCCTGAATGCACGGAGAAGAGTCAGGAACTCAGGAATATAGCGTTGCCGCCAGTGTTCCCACTGCTCAGCCGTGGTCCCGGAGAGCTGGCGCGAAAGCAGTTGGAGAATCCGATTCACTCGGGGAGCAATCATGTGATGCTCGAGCTGTTCCCAATGTTCGAGTCCTTGGATCTGTGGAAGGATACCGCGCAGTTCCCCGGCCCAATTGAAGTAGTCGTTCGGCGACATCTCGGTTCCAGTCGATTGGATATGGGGGGCCAGGGAGGCCCGGTATTCCTGCTCAAGTGCCTCGATGGTGCTTAGCTGCTGATCGAGCGCAATCGACGTGTTCTCAACGGGAAGTTCCGCGAGTCGGATCATCTTGTTTCGTGCCACCATGGCGTTCAGCGGCCGATTCACCAACACGGCAATGTTGTGATGACGGGCATAGGCAAGAACGGTCTGTGCGCATGATGGGCCTGTATTGGCTCGTGTGGCGGGCCCTGATTCGAAGAGATTCATCGGGCACTGTACGACCTGAAAGTGATGGGGAGATGCCCCGAGAGAGCGTGCGGCTTTTTCAGCTGCTTGCACCATGAGCGAGAGGGATGTCCCTTCTGGATCATCGGCGGACGATGCGATGGTGTTCGAGGATACACCATAGTATTGAAGGCGTCCAGCTGCCACCTGGGTCTCAAAATAGGCAAAGGCTCGCTGCAGGCGATCGTAGAACTCGGTACGCAGCTTCTCGATATCTGCAACGCTGCGATGCTTGGCCTCCAAGAGAAAATATTCCGGATTATGAAGCAGGCAGACGTCGAGCGTAGTCAGCCCAAGGCGATCCAGTGATGATGTCAGCTGGTCCGCCAAGAATTCCGGATGAATGCAATGCCAAATCCCGTCCCCGTACTTCACCATGTCGGGGTACGGGTGCCCAGTCTTTTCCTTCGCTTCGGCGATCTTCAGATTCTGTCCTTGGATGTACCCAATTTTTGAGATCACGATGATCTCATTGCGCTGAACCTCACCGGATGCAATAAGTTCAGCCAGCACGGAGCCCACCAACCGTTCGCTGTCTCCGTCCGTGTAGTTTGTAGAGGTGTCGATGAGGTTGCACGAGGTTCGTAGAGCCTGTACGAGAGCAGCCCGATGCTCGTTATGTTGGGTGTCGACCCGATAGGTGCCGAACCCAATCCTCGTCGTGGTGAGGCCTGTCGTACCGAGGGGTGTCAGCCCCTGTGCCAGATCAGCCTGTCCACTCCGCGACAGTATACGGGATGCGTAATTTGCTGTACCCTGGGTGGTAGCCTGTCCCGGCAGCCTAGCGCCGCTCAGCATCCTTGGTTCATTCTCCAACTTCAAGGAGGTGGACTGATCGGTTTGTAAGGCTTCTGTCACAAGACGAGGATCCGTGATCGGCTGCCGGCAGGTGTAATTTCGGCAAATATAGAGACTGGGCAGTCCGGAAGCGGCTGGCCTGTCTTTCAAAAGCGGCAAGGACGATGGTGTCAATGGTGAGCCCACAGCGATGATACGATTGGGCAGATAGCATTGGGCCACGGCTTGTTGAAGCGAGCTGAGCGATCCCTGTACGGCAGTGCCGATAAAAGCCAGTTCCACCGGACCTTCGGTTAAAAAATCAACGACCGCAAGACTCTTCGCAAATGCGCGGGGATAGCGGGTCATCGGCCGGCCGTAGGCTCGTATTGCGGCGGTCGCAGCACGGTGCCAGTCGTCTCGATCAAAGTGAAAGGACAGTCGAGCCAGGGCAGATGCTGCCACCGCATTGGCGCTTGGCGTCGCACCGTCTGTACCCTCGCGATGACGCAGGATGAGCGCTTCGTGCTGGTTCGCCGTGGTGAAGAATCCACCCTGCTCCTCGTCCCGAAAGTCTGTCATCAAGTAGTCGGCCAATCGTGCGGCGGCAAAGAGATAGGATTCAGCGGCGCCGGCTTCGTAGAGATCCACCAGGCCTTCGGCCAGGTAGGCATAGTCTTCCAGATAGGCGTCGAGATGTGCACGGCCGGCGCGTGAGGTGCGGAAGAGGCGTCCATCAGGTTTGGCATGGTGTCGGAGTAAGTAGTCGGCTGTCTGGGTAGCCTGTCGGAGATATCGAACGTCGCCAAAGACTCGCGCGGCTTCAGCCATGGCCGAGAGCATCATGCCATTCCATGAGGTGATGATCTTGTCATCAAGTCCGGGAGGGACGCGCTGCCGCCTGGCTTCATACAGCAGGGGCTTCACCCGTGAGGCGGTATTCAGGAGCTCATCCGGTGTGAGCTGGAGTTGTCTCGCCACGTCCTCAATGGGTCGGAGACGATTGGGGATGCTGGTGTGTTCCCAATTGCCTGATTCCGTGATGTCGTACAAGGCACAAAATCGCCGACTGTCTTCGTCGTTCCGGAGCACTTCCTGGACCTGAGTCGGACTCCAGACGAAAAACTTTCCTTCCACGCCTTCTGAGTCGGCATCAGTCGAGGAGTAGAATCCACCATCAGGCCCGGTCATTTCACGGCAGATATAATTGAGCACATCAGTCGCGACGTCACGATAGCGTGGCGTCTTGGTGACTTGGTAGGCTTCGACATACACACGTGCCAGCAGCGCGTTGTCGTAGAGCATCTTTTCAAAATGAGGGACCAGCCATCGGGCATCCGTCGAGTAACGCGCGAAACCGCCACCGATATGGTCGTAGATCCCACCGGCTGCCATCATATCGAGGGTCTTGGTGACCATGGCAAGTGTGTGAGCATCGCCCGATCGTCGATGGCTACGAAGGAGTAATGATAAGCCCATGGCGGGGGGAAACTTCGGCGCTGTTCCGAAGCCGCCATGGGTCTCGTCGAACTCGTCTTTGAACTGAATCACCACCTCTTCCATGACTGCTTCACTGATTGAGACAGGAGAGATATGCTGCCGTGCCCCTTGCAACTGGGCGGTCAACTCTTTGGCTTGCTCCAGGATCTCTGAGGGGTGTGTCTCCCAATAGTCGGCAATCTTCTTCAACACGGAGCCGAAGCCGGGCCGCCCCCAACGGTCTTCAGGGGGAAAGTACGTGCCGGCAAAAAACGGTTGCTGCTCCGGTGTCAGAAAGACGGTCATCGGCCACCCACCTTGCCCATGGTTCATGGCAACTGTGGCGGCCATATAGATCTCATCGAGATCAGGTCGCTCCTCCCGATCGACCTTGATACAGATGAACCAACGATTCATGAGTTCTGCAATGGCCTGGTTCTCAAACGATTCCCGTTCCATGACATGGCACCAGTGGCAGGCAGAGTACCCGATCGACAGGAGGATGGGACGATTCTTCTCTTTTGCAAGCTGGAGCGCTTCTGGTCCCCAGGGATACCAGTCGACCGGGTTGTAGGCATGTTGAAGCAGATAGGGGCTTGTTTCGTGGATGAGCCGATTCGGCTTGCCGGTCGTGGAAGACGATGACATGGGCTCAACCTAGCATCGTGATGAGAAGAGCGTCAACGGAGATGAGACGCGGGAAAAATGTCTCTCGTGAAGGGTGAAGCGTATTTCGCAACGCAAGAACAGGATAAGGGGTTCTTCCCACCCTGCGCTTCACACTTCACGAACGACGTGTTTGTGGTAGGCTTCATTGGAGGATCGGAGGAAGGGGAGGATAACGGGATTTATGAGCGAGATCGGCCCATATTCGAACTATCGCTTGACGGTCCGACTTGAACTGGGGAACAAGCCAGGCATCTTTGCGCAAGTTGCGGCACTCTTGGCGGAGGAGCAGGCGAATCTGGGGGCGGTCGACCTGGTGTCGGCGACCAAGACACGCATGGTGAGAGACCTCACCTTTGATGTCCAGAACGAGGAACATGGTGAAAAGGTTTTGGCACGGTTGCATGCATTGCCCGATGTGACGGTGCTGTCCGCTTCTGACCGGATTTTTCTTCTCCATCTTGGCGGCAAGATCCGGGTGGGCAGTAAAGTGCCGATCAGTACCAGGAACGTGCTGTCTATGGTCTACACGCCTGGAGTGGGACGGGTTTCGCAGGCCATCGCGAAGGAGAAGTCGAAAGTCTATACCTTTACGAGCAAGAGCAATAGTGTTGCCGTCGTCTCGGATGGCTCAGCCGTGCTGGGATTGGGGAATCTTGGTCCCGAGGCGGCGCTTCCTGTTATGGAAGGCAAGGTGATGCTCTTCAAAGAGCTTGCCGGGATCGATGCCTGGCCCATTTGTGTGAGTACGCAAGAGCCGGACGACATCGTCCGAATCGTCCAGGGCATTGCCCCTGGGTTTGGCGGGATCAATTTGGAAGACATCAGCGCACCGCGTTGCTTCGAAATTGAACAGAAGTTAAAGCAAATCCTCGATATCCCTGTGATGCATGACGATCAGCATGGCACGGCCGTGGTATTACTCGCTGCGTTGACGAACGCGCTCCGGGTCACGGGCAAGCAACTGGATCAGGTTCGGATCGTCGTCAATGGGCTTGGTGCAGCTGGTACGGCCTGTTGTCGCATCTTGCTGGCGGCCGGTGCAGCGCATGTACTGGGTTGTGACAAGGAGGGGATCATCCTCCGCGGGGAAGCTGAGCAACTTCGAGCATGCCGAGCCGATCTTCGTGCCTGTTTGACCAGGGACCATCCCAAGGGTACGTTGCGTGATGCGTTGAAAGGTGCCGATGTCTTCATCGGACTGTCTGTCGGCAACGTGCTGACGGCGGACGATCTCGATTTGATGGTACCGGATCGTATCGTCTTTGCGTTGGCGAACCCTGATCCGGAAGTGCCTCCCGAAATTGGCAGTGCTCATAGCAGGATTTTTGCCACGGGGCGATCGGATTATCCGAATCAGATCAACAATGCACTCGCATTTCCCGGGATCTTTCGGGGCGCTCTTGATGTGCAGGCCAGCCAGATCAACGAAGTTATGAAGCTTGCAGCCGCAGAGGCTATCGCCCACGTCATCCCGGAGAATGCATTAGGTGAGGATTACATTATTCCCAGCATCTTCGACAAGGAAGTCGTTCCCCGTGTGGCGCGGGCCGTGGCGGCTGCAGCTCGTGCGAGTGGTGTTGCCAGAAGACGAGCCAAAATGGACGATCCGCCCCTTCCCGATTAACCGTTTCCCCTTCATACAGCAGGTTTTGAACGGTTTGTTAAGCCTTCAGACCGGCGCATCCCCTGTGGTAGAATGCGCCCCTTGGAAATCAGGGGAGTGCGATGCCGTTCTCAACCGCGAAGTTCTTGAAGTTCCGAACAGGGATGCAAAAGCGGATCGGGTCATTGCGCGCAAAAACCGAGGAGAGTCTGGACGTGGCGGTCGAGACCATGATGGAAGAACGGGTGGACGGGTTTTTTCAGGTGGAACATGGCCTAGAGGAGGTCATCAAGTCGCTGGTCGAAATTGAAGAAGAGTTGGAGGTTATTCGGGATCTGAGCGGCGCCATGCGGTTGGAGTCACGGTTGGAGTTCGTCGAGGATCGCTGGGATGAGTTCGACAGTGAAATTCGGGAACGCCCGCGGCGGCGGCGCAAGCGGGTCAGTCTGGCCGACATGTTGAAAGCCGCGAGCGGAGCAGGACCTTTGTCGGAGAATCCGGCAGGAGTGAACAACGCGGTGGATGCCTATGCCATTATGGGAGTTGAGTTTGGGAGCTCGCTGGCGGATGTGACGGCGTCCTTCAGGACGAAGGCCAAACAGCTTCATCCGGATGCCAACAACGGTGATCGTAGTTCTGAACCAGAATTACGCCGGATGTTGGAAGCCTATCAATTCCTCAAGGAATATCTCAGTCTGAGCAACACAGAACCGATGCGACCGCCAGATCGTCCCTACAACCCATCGGAATGATCTATCAGGGATAATGTCCACTCCACCACAGTATATTACGAGTGCCAGTGAGCTTGGCGAGTTGTGCCGGCAACTCCGTGACAGTTCCCGCTTGGCCTTGGACACCGAATTTGTCGGGGAAGACAGTTTCGTTCCCAAGCTGGAGCTTATCCAGGTCGCGACCGAACAGACGGCGGCTATTATCGATTTTCCAGCGGTCTTGTCGGAAGGGGGCCTCGATGAATTCTGGGAAGTCGTCTGCGATGAGCGGGTTCAGAAGGTTGTGCATGCTGGGCGACAAGACCTAGATCTCTTTGCGGTCCATGCCGGCCAGATACCGAAACCGTTCTTCGATACTCAGATCGCCGCCGCCATGGTGGGTTTTGGCCCGCAGGTCGCCTATGCCAATCTTGTTCAACGGGTGCATGGGAGACGATTGGACAAGGCCCATACATTCACCAATTGGAGTGCGCGCCCGCTGTCTCACGATCAACTGGCCTATGCGTTGGAAGACGTGACGTTTCTATTGGCGATTCATGACCATCTGCAGACCAAGTTATCCAAACTCGGCCGGTTGCCGTGGGTCCACGAAGAGTTCGCGCGTCTAGAAGGGGCAGTCGGCGAGTCCAGACGGGAACCGCAGGAACGCTATCAACGGATACGGGGATGGGATCAGCTGAAACCGAAAGCAGCCGCTGTTCTTCGGGAACTCGCGGCGTGGCGTGAAGGCGAAGCGAAGCGGCGCAATGTGCCTCGAAGCCGAGTCGTGCGGGATGAAGTCCTGCTCCAATTGGCGCGGCATCCGCCGCGGCACCAAGATGAGTTGCGCAAAGTCAGAGGGCTTCACAGTTCCGAGATCGACCGGAATGGAGAGTCGATTTTTGCGACGATTCAGGCCGCGCTCGCGCTTCCGTCGACTGCCTGGCCGGTGCTCAACAAAGAGCGCAAACCCGAGCCGGAATTCAATGGATTGGTGGAGTTGCTGCAGGCAATCGTAAAGGCGCGAGCGTTGCAGGAAGAGATCGCGCCGACCCTATTAGCCACGACGTCCGACCTTCAAGAGTTAGTCGATGCCAAAGTCAACCGAGCGACGTTGGATCTCCCGCTCCTGAAGGGGTGGCGACGAATCTTGGTCGGAGATCTTTTGCTCGGGGCGTTGGATGGAAAGCTGGCCTTTACCGTTGATCCAACCACACGCGCGATTCGATGGTCGCCCTCCGAGCCGACCACCGATCGGTAAGCCATTCGCAGTCTGCCGACAATGGTTGCCGGTAAGGCTGCAGCGAGTGAAACCGAACAGGCGAAGGTTGAGGTTACGCGTGCGGATCTGCTGAAGCTGAGCCTCAGCCTTGACCTTCCATGAAGCTGGAGGATGGGTTCACCCACCTACGCAGGAAGCCACAGCTGTCAAGCTGTGGAGGAATGCGCAGCGGGTGTCCTCCGACCCGTCGGCCAGAGCCTATGGGCGGCGTGCCGAAGCCTTGTCGAAGGAGGACACGCTTCGGCGGGTTCCGCCGAAGACACAAAAAAGCGACCACGGCTGGTAAGCCGTGAGGCTCCAGCATTGCTACAAAAGCTTCTCGATCGATTCCGCCGGCCGTGCCAGAATCGCCTGGTCTCCTTTTTCGACGATTGGTCGTTGAATTAAATCCGGATATTGGACCATCAGATCAAGTAGTTCATCGTCGGACAGCTGCTTTTTCGAGAGTCCCAGCTCCTGATAGATCTCTTCCTTGGTCCGAAGCACGTCTCGAGGAGAGAGTCCGGCTTTCTTGAGCAGCTTCTTGAGTTGAGATTTTGTGAACGATTGTTCGTAGTAATTGATGGCGGTGAAGGGCTTGCCGCTGTCCTTCAGCCGTTGAACTGCCTGGCGGCAGGTTGTGCACGTCGGTTTGTGATAGATCGTGATATCCGCCATACTAACTCCTTGGTAAAAAGTGTCCGCCTTGACGTTGTTTTTGAGTCCATGGTAGATCCCAACCAGTCAGGTTTCAAGTTTGAGGTTTCGGGTACTGGGTTTCTGAACAACTTGAAATCTCACACGTCAAACTTGAAAGAGAGTCCTGCTATGCCCTGGGTTGGAACCAGTTCTGCCGGCCAATTTTCCTGTGCG
>JAHBWO010000168.1 GCA_019636945.1 Nitrospira sp.
GGGGCTGCCATAGTCTCCGGCTTGTTGGAAGACTGGATCGATGCAGCGGCGATTCTCGCCATTGTGTTTTTCAATGGGGTGCTGGGGTTTGTGCAGGAATTTCGAGCCGAGCGATCGCTGGCAGCACTGCGCAAGATGTCGGTGTCCCTGGCCCGTGTCATCCGCGAGGGCGCACTGCGGTCCATCCCGGCTCGAGAATTGGTCAGGGGAGACGTGGTTGTTCTCGAAGCCGGGGACCGGATTCCAGCCGATGCACGTTTGGTTTACACGACGAATTTCCAAGCGCAAGAGGCCTCCCTCACCGGCGAATCGACACCTGTGCAGAAACAGGCAGAGCGGCTTGAGGCAACCGATGTTCCCTTGGCCGATCAGCGCAACATGGTCTTCATGGGCACCGTGGCCGTCTCCGGTAAGGCTCGTGGACTGGTGGTGGCGACCGGTCTGGGTACGGAGCTGGGTCGGATCGCCGCTCTGATTCAGAAGGCCGCTGAGGCGGAGCGTACTGAAACGCCGTTGCAGCGACGATTGGAACAATTCGGCTCGACACTTCTGTGGCTTGCGCTCACGGTTGTCGCAATCGTCTTCGTGCTCGGCTCCCTCCGGGGAGAACCGCTGGTGGAGATGTTTCTCGTCTCGGTCAGCCTGGCGGTGGCAGCTGTGCCGGAGGGACTTCCCGCGGTCGTGACGATTACACTGGCGTTGGGTGTCACGCGGATGGCCAAGCGACATGCGCTGATTCGTAAACTTCCTGCCGTCGAGACACTCGGTTCCGCCACCGTGATCTGCACAGACAAGACCGGTACATTGACGAAAAATGAAATGACGGTGACGAAGTTAGTGGTCGGTAGCGAAACATTCGAGGTCACCGGCGAGGGGTATGAACCGGTGGGACACATTCGTGAAACGTTAAACGTGAAACGTGAAACGACTTTCGAAGACCCCTCACGCCTGCCGTCTGGGCTGCGGCAGTTGTTGGAAGCGGCGGTGCTGTGTAACGGCGCGACGTTGCAACAAGAGAACGGGACCTGGCGGATCATCGGGGATCCGACAGAAGGGGCATTGCTCGTGGCCGCCGCAAAGGCCGGTCTCACGAAGGCTGAATTGGAGGGCCAAGGATCGTTGGAGAGGGAAATCCCGTTTGATGCCGAGCGGAAGATGATGACGATCGTCCGCCGAACAGAGCAAGGCCGTCAGGCGTACAGCAAAGGAGCACCCGATGTCTTGCTAACACGCTGTGCCGCGCGTATCACGCGCGAAGGACGGACCGAGGCACTTGATGAAACACATCGGCAACAGATCAGCGACGCCAATGCGTCGTTGGCTCAGCACGCTCTCCGGGTCCTGGGTGTCGCCTATAGGCCTCTCGGCTCGCAGGTGAATGCGGATGAAGACATCGAGCGCGATCTGATTTTTCTCGGGCTCCTCGCGATGAAAGATCCCTTGCGGTCTGAAGCAACAGAGGCAGTGCGTCTTTGCCGGCAAGCGGGCATCAGAACCGCCATGATCACCGGTGATCACAAGGAGACCGCGGTCGCGATCGCTCGCGAGCTCGGCTTGCAACGCAATGACGACATGGCCCTGTCCGGTGCTGAGCTTGATGGTCTCACCGACGAGCAATTGATGCAGCAGGTCGAGCGCGTGACGGTGTATGCCCGGGTGTCTGCCGAGCACAAGCTTCGGGTTGTCCAGGCCTGGAAGCGAAACGGGGCGATTGTCGCCATGACCGGTGATGGGGTCAATGACGCGCCGGCGATTAAGGCTTCGGATATCGGTGTGGCGATGGGTCTTGCCGGAACCGATGTGACCAAAGAAGCCTCGGACATGGTCGTGACGGACGACAATTTTGCCTCGATCGCCGCCGCGGTCGAGGAGGGCCGGGGTATCTTCGACAACATCAGGAAGACGGTACATTTTCTGTTGTCGTGCAATATGAGCGAGGTGCTTGTCATGTTGTTTGCGACCCTGTTCGGCCTGCCGCTTCCGCTCCTGCCGATTCACATTCTGTGGATGAACCTCGTGACGGACGGTTTCCCAGCGCTCGCCCTGGCGGTCGATCCGAAAGCGCCGGATCTGATGCAGCAGCCGCCGCGGAAGACAGAGGCGCGTCTACTTGAAAGTGGGAGGCTGTGGGCCATCGCCGGAGAAGGGCTACTGTTGGCGGTGATCGCTCTGAGCGCGTTCTCGCTGAGCTTGTTTATCTGGCAGCAGCCGATCGACCAGGCTCGAACGGTGACGTTTACCGTGATGGTTGCGGCTCAGTTAGTGCATGCCTTCAATTGCCGGAGCGACCGCTGGTCGTTATTCCACGTGGGGGTGACAAGCAACCGTGCGCTCCTCTGGGCGGTGGGGGTATCGGTTGCCTTACAAGTCGGCATTCTGACGATTCCGTTCATGGAGTCTATCTTTAAGGTCGCGCCCTTGCCGATTGAGGACTGGGAACTAATGGCGGTCATGGCGCTGCTTCCTTTGGTCATCGTCGAAGCGGTGAAATGGCTGGGACGGCGGCGAGGGGTGAAGGGCTAAAGTGTTGATCATATGGTGTGGCTGTCTAATAGAGCTGCAGCATCATCGGCTCGATTTTGTCTCCTAACTCCTTGAGCAATTTGAGCTGCTTTTGCGCTGATGGTGTCTGAACGAGTAGGTTGATCGAGACTCGCTTGCCCGAAGACGTAAGCATTGGTATGTGGTATGATGGGTTTGATATGAGTCTGAGAAACGTCATGGCACTCCATCGCATGGCCAGGACAAGTAGTTTGGTGTGCGTAGTGCTCCTACTCTCTGTTTGCGTGCTCGTGCAGGTGCTTGGAGCACCAATCTCGCTTCTTGATCAAAGCACCTGCGATATTTCGAGGTCCTCTCTCTCTGAAGGATTCTCGCTTCCAGCGATGGCGCTTGATCCAGAGGCGAGGGGCCTTCCGTGTCCCTCCCGCAAGGAATATCAACCTTCACTTCATTCTCAGGTCTTAGCAACAACGATCTTTCATCCTCCTGTCCAAGCTTAGCCACCATTCGCAGTCCATCGTACTCAATTTTAATCCAGCGGGAGTTCCCCGTCTGTGAATGCGGGGTGAAAATTGTGTCCTGCGCAACAGGACGATCCCCGTTCGTAATTTATTTGGGAACTACGCCTGTCAAGGGTGGGATATATATGGTGCGATCCGCTCATTCTGAGAAAGAGGAGGTGATTCTCCTCGCTTCTCTTTTCGTCTTTGAATCGTCTCTTGTGATTATGGCAATGGCCATGAATCTGAGAGGCGAGAGACCGTTCGCAGTATTCCTCTCAAGAGGGTCAGGCACGGCATTTCTCTGTGCCATCGTCGCCTTCTTCATTGCCTGCTGGGTTATTGTTCACCGCTATCTGTTCAACAAACAATTGCCCTCGCGTCGTGTCAACTTGGTTGTGATGACCAACCTCGTTACCGTGCTGCTTCTTGTGCTAACGGGCGAGGTCATCGTTCGAGCTGGTTCTCAGAGCTACTTGGATGGCGAAGCATTTATGGGCGTGGTCTTGAAGCCAAGGAATTGGGAACAGGCTAAACAGCGCACGCGGCAGATTTTTGAGAGTGAAGACCGCGAGTATTCCCTAATGCTCCCTGATGACCGATTGGGTTGGACTGTCGGACCGAACCGGTTTGGCTTCAGGGAGGGGGCTCCCTATAGGATTAATGCGGAGGGAGTTCGTGTTTCATATGATGAGGGTTCGCTCCCCACAGTCGACGGGAAGACGAAAATTGCCATCATCGGTGACTCCTTCACCTTCGGCGATGAGGTGAGCTATGAGGAGACATGGGGATATCACCTAGATCAACTGCTTGGTGAAAAATTTCAGGTGCTGAACTATGGAGTTCCTGGATACGGCCTAGGTCAGATGCTTCTACGGTACGAGAAGGATATTGCTCGGTCGAACCCGAACGTGGTGATTCTCGGTTTCATCGGCGATGATCTCCGCCGCACCATGACAGTCTATCCTTTCCTGGGTGCTCGTAGCTGGGCAGGGCTTGTGTCGAAGCCTCGTTTCGTCGAGCGGGACGGAATACTGACAAACATCAAGGAGTGTCGTCATACCCTTGAAGAATTCGTTTCACGAGGTTCAATCTCTGAACTTCCCTTCGTGGAATATGACAGAGCCTATCAGCCGAGTGACTGGGAGCGACGTTGGTATCATGTTTCCTACCTCGCTCGGCTGTTCATGAGCCTGCGTTCTCCCGCGTCGGTCTTGACAACAGAGGTCTCTGATGAGGCGCTTGTGTCGGTTAATACAGCGATATTGAAGAGGTTTGTGGAGTCGGTCATTTACAGGGGAGGGATTCCTCTCATCATATACTTCCCTAGTCGGAGTGACTTTAACCAATCGGGTTCATACTTGTTCCTCGGCAAGCGAGTGCTGCAAGAGGCTGGGTTTCCAAAGCTAGACCCCACACCTTGTTTGCTGGAGGTCCCTCTCTCTGTGCGGTTCGAGTCGGGTGGCCATTACTCACCACAAGGTAACGCAGCGGTCGCGAAATGTCTGGTCGATGCTGTTCGTGAGGCGATAGACAAGCCATTCGGTGGCCGGACATAGATAGTATGACAGCGGAGGGGCGACGCCGTAGCTGAAAAGATCTCCTGTGCTTGGAGAGCGGTTCTAGGGATGTCTTGAGTCATGTCATCTTCATGCGGAGCTGAACGAGCGTGGAAGATCGATGGATCTGGAATGGGAGGGGATTGTGAACAATATCCTTGGGATTTCCGCCTTCTATCACGATAGTGCGGCGTGCCTGATTCGGGACGGTGAGATTGTTGCCGCGGCCCAGGAAGAGCGGTTTACCCGAAGGAAGCACGATCTGGGTTTCCCTTCTCACGCAGTGGCCTACTGTTTGAAGGAGGGTGGAATTACGCTGCGCGATCTCCGGTATATCGTCTTTTATGATAAGCCGCTCGTGAAATTTGAGCGGTTGCTCGAAACCTACTTGGCCTTTGCCCCGAAGGGCCTGCAGTCATTTGTCGCGGCTATGCCGGTGTGGCTGAAAGAAAAGTTATTTCTCCGGAATCTGCTGGCCAAGGAATTCATTGCCCTGGGTCCAGAGATGAAAAAGTCCGAACTCCCACCGTTGTTGTTCGGCGAGCACCATGAGTCGCATGCGGCCTCAGCGTTCTATCCGTCGCCCTACGACAAGGCAGTCGTGCTCTGCATGGATGGAGTCGGGGAGTGGGCCACGACGTCGGCTTGGCTCGGTGAAGGCAACTCACTCACACCGCTGTGGGAAATTCCGTTCCCTCATTCCCTGGGGCTCCTCTATTCAGCCTTCACGTACTACACCGGGTTCAAGGTCAATTCCGGCGAATATAAGGTGATGGGCTTGGCCCCCTATGGCGAACCGAAATATGTCAAGGCGATCTATGACCATGTGCTTGACCTCAAACCCGATGGGACATTCCGGTTGAATATGGACTATTTCAACTACTGCACCGGATTGACCATGACGGGTGGCAAGTTCGATGAGGTGTTCGGCGGGCCCCCGCGAAAGCCTGAAAGTAAGTTGACCCAACGGGAGATGGACCTGGCCCGTTCGATCCAAGAAGTCACCGAAGAAGTGATGCTCCGTGTGACTAGGGCCCTGCACAGTGAAACCGGGGTCGACTATCTCTGCATGGCCGGCGGAGTGGCGCTCAATTGCGTAGGGAATGGGCGGATCTTACGCGAGGGTCCGTTCAAGGGGATCTGGATTCAACCTGCGGCTGGGGATGCGGGTGGGGCGGTCGGTGCGGCGTTGACGGCCTGGCACCAGTACGATGGTCAGCCAAGGCTCACGACGGGCGTTGACCGGATGAAGGGGAGTTATCTGGGGCCGCGACATACGAATGCCGAAATCGAGCAGTTTCTTACGAAGGTTGAGGCGCCGTATGAATTACTGGATGACGATCACCTTTTTGACCAGGTAGCAAAGGATCTGGCGGAGGGGAAAGTGGTGGGGTGGTTGCAAGGTCGGATGGAGTTTGGGCCACGGGCGTTGGGCGGTCGAAGCATCCTTGGTGATGCTCGCAATACAAAGATGCAGTCCGTGATGAACCTGAAGATCAAGTACCGTGAGTCCTTCCGACCCTTTGCTCCTTCGGTCTTGCGGGAACGGGTGTCTGATTATTTTCAGATGAACACGGATAGTCCCTATATGCTGCTGGTGGCGCCGGTGCAGGAAAAGCGACGGTTGCCGCGGCCTGCCGAACAGACCGGTCTCTGGGGAATCGATCTGTTGAACGTTCCGCGCTCCGACATTCCCGCCGTCACCCATCTGGACTACTCCGCTAGGATTCAAACGGTCCACGAGGAGACCAATCCTCGGTACTATCGGCTGCTCAAGGCCTTTGAAGCGCACACTGGCTATCCCGTGTTGGTTAATACATCCTTCAACGTTCGTGGAGAGCCGATTGTGTCCACACCGGAGGATGCCTATCGATGCTTCATGCGAACGGAGATGGAGGTGCTCGTACTGGAAAGCTGTGTTTTATATAAAACTCAACAAAAACCGTTGGAGAACGATACGAACTGGCAAAAAGAATTCGAGCTGGATTAGGAGACGGCGCAATGGATCGACCGAATCATCAAGCCACCGACAAAGAGTTACGCCAGTTCGGCCTTCTGGTTGGTGGCGGATTTGCAGTGATCGGGCTGTGGCCCGTCGTGTTTCGAGGGGAGTCACTGCACTTGTGGGCGATGGTTCTCGGAGGCCTACTCCTTGTCCTGGGTGGGACTGTACCGCAAAGCCTGAAGCCGGTGCATCGGGCTTGGATGAAGGTCGGCCATGTTCTGGGGGCGATCAATACGAAGATTATCTTGGGAATTGTCTACTATGGGCTCATCACCCCCATGGGGCTGGTGATGCGATTTATGGGGAAGGATCCGATGCATCGCGTTCTGGCTAAGAAGGCCACAACCTATCGAGTCGTGAGAGCTCCTCGGCCATGTCAACATATGCGCAACCAATTTTAAGACTCTCCCAAAGAAGGAGTAGGTATGGGTGAATTCCTGACCGAGTTGTGGGCGTTCATGAAGGAACGGAAGAAGTTCTGGTTGTTACCGATCTTTATGGTGCTGTTGGTGTTGGGGGCACTGATCGTCCTCACGCAAGGGTCAGCAGTCGCGCCTTTCATTTACACGTTGTTTTAGACCAGATTGAGACCATGTTTGTTAGGGTCTGTCACCAATTACTTTATCTGGATTCACAGAGCCATACAGTTATGATCGGCCACCTCACAGGTCGAGGAGAGCCTGACAATCTACGCCACCCGCGATGTGCCTGGCGATCCCAGGAGTTTTTATCTCACGCCAGGCACATGACCTTAACGGAGCCGATACCCTGCAGCTCTGCATTAATAACGCTGACACGATCGTCTCCGACAACGTTTTTGGGGCCGCTGAACGAGTGATCCAGCTTCTGCAACAAGTGGGCAAGGCCATCGCCACCCTACCCAAATCAAACAGAATAACCACATGCGAAGAGGATAAAGGCTCTGTACAGAGCACACGGCACTTGATCGAGATATTTTAAGCTAGGCCCAAGCAGTTCTGCGCCATCGCTACTCGCTACGACACACATACTGCAACCTTATCGGTTCCATCGCACTCTGACTTCCTGAAATCAGAGAATGGCGTTCACGCCCAACCACTTTTAAAGCGGACCACGCAGGGGCCAGTGTTCATGGTTCAGACATGGGGAGCAGTGGGATGATTGGTCAGTTGGATTCCGAAGTGCTGCTTCGTAGTCGAAAAAGGGAGGGATTGCAGAAAACTGAAGGGATGAATTACCGTATTGTGGCGAAGCTTCAACCGGACGAATAGCAAACGGTAGTTTTGTACCAGAATGAGGATGTTGGGAACAACGGACAAAACCAACGCTCAGAACACATATTTGTCCAATGCTCCCTGCGTGTCACCGCAGGCACAATAGGTATGGCGACGATGCAAAATACGCTCAGGAAGAGCCACATCATTACTGATCGGACAGCAACGGTGAGCCGCCTGGAAGAGGTGGTTGCGACGTCGGATGAGTTCGATCAGGTTGTGGCGCAGGCCTTGCCGATTTTGTTGGATCGGGCTGCAGGTTATACAAAGCGATTCTTGAGGGAAACCGGTCAGTGGAACGACGACATCGAACATGAGAAATTTGCGCTCCGGTGGGGGTCTGAATATTTGGAACGTTTTCTCGTCTGTGGACGAACGGAAGTCCCGTGCCGGCCTTTATTCCTGTTCGATTCGTTGGTCGCGAAACAGCATAGCAAACCGGAACCGTTTTGCTATCACCCGGATCTGCTGAAACCGCTTGGGCGATTTCTCGATGGATTGGTCGCACGGGCGGTGGTCAGCCGAGATGCCTTGATTGCGTTGTACCATCACTCCTATGG
>JAHBWO010000169.1 GCA_019636945.1 Nitrospira sp.
ACGGGTGGTGAGACACGATGGCAATACCGCTGAATCTGACGGATGCATTCGCAAGTGAGCAGGATCTTCGCAATATGGTTGCCGCTCGGAAAGTGTGTTTCGACCACGATCCTTTCTATGTGAGAGACGGATCGAATCAGATCGTGCAGATCGGGTTTCAACTCAACCTCTATGCTGCGTTTCAGGATCCCAAGCATCTCCCGTCCGGCGAGGACACAGAGCTGCGCGACCTCATCGGTGACCTTCGACGGCTTTGCCGTGTGTTCTTTCAGTCGCTGGATCTTCTGAAACCCTGTGAATATCCCGAACCGCCGATGCATCGGGTCATGTATGCTCCGGAACGTCAGTATCGAGCGGAAGTCTGTCTTCAGGTTCCCATCTTCGACCGGGGACACTATGGGGCGAAACCAGATCGTCGCTTAGAGGAGTTGCTCCAAACAGCCGAATGTCTCCTTCGACAGCTAGGGGCCAAGCGCGGGACATGGGACGATCAGAAGAATGCACAGACTCACGCTCAGGATCACTGTGAAGACCATGCTCGAGCTGCTGCGGGCGAAGCCTGAGACCGGAGGAATACATCACGCAGATGAGAGTCAGCCCAACGAACTACATGGTCCTCGCGGCTCTGCTCCTGACCAGTTGCGGATCAAAGGAAGAGCCGGCCGCACCCGTGGTATCCGCTGCTCCACAGAAGACCATTCAGGCTGCAGTCGTGGAGGCCAAGCCGGCATCCGTACCGATTCGCGTTGAAGTAACCGGTCAGGTTGCTCCGATCTTTCAAGCCACGCTCTCCAGTCGTATCCAAGGATCCATCGACAAATTACTGGTTCGAGAAGGCTCGAAGGTCTCCAAGGGGCAGCTCTTGATCCAGTTGGATAGCCGAGATCTCCAGGCAGACCTGGCCCGCGCGCATGCGGAGATCGAGAATGCGAAGGCGCATCTTGACCGGATGAACCAGCTCTATGCCCAAGATGCGGTCTCGAAACAGGAGATGGAGAATGCAACCAGGGCGTATCGCGTGGCGGAGGCGAATCGGAAGGCAGTGGAGGCGCAGCTCAGTTATACGACGGTGAGAGCGCCATTCGACGGGGTCATCACCGAGAAAAAAGTAGAGGCAGGAGAATTGGCTTCACCGGGTCAGCCGCTCCTCAAAATGGAAGACCCCCAGCATCTCCGCCTGGAAGCCACGGTCGCGGAAGGAGATCTCCGGTCGGTGTCTCGAGGCGATACGATCCCAATCCTCATCGACGCTTTAGGGGGCCAAGAGTTGATCGGCAGAGTCAGCCAAATTCTTCCGGCAGGAGATCCGCAAACCCATACCTTTATGGTCAAGGTCGATCTGCCGAAGGGAGAGGGACTGAGGACCGGGATGTTCGGCCGATTTCCTCTCGAAAAAGGTGTCACCCAAACCATTCTGGTTCCTGTGACAACCCTGGTCGAGCGAGGCGAGCTCAGTAGCGTCTACGTCGTTGGAGTAGACCGGATTGCACGGCTTCGGTGGGTCAAAGTCGGGCGGAGGTTCGACAAACAGGTTGAGATCCTATCCGGCATTAATGAGGGCGAGCGAGTCTTGGCGGATGGAAGCCGTGGAATTGACGGAGCAGTCGTTCAGGTCGTCGAGACGGCAGCGGCGCCGGGAAAGAACGTCATGGGTCAATAGTCATTCGTCAATGGTAAAAACCTTGAACTCTTTGATTCAGGCCCTCATTTCACCAATGGCCAATGGCCAATGACTTCCCATCCCTCCCCATACCGCCCCGGCTTGTCAGGACGCATCGCCGCTCTATTTATCGACAGTAAACTCACACCGCTCATCATGCTCGCCGTGCTGCTATTGGGTCTGTTTGCGGTGGTCGGGACACCTCGTGAGGAGGAGCCACAGATCGTTGTACCCATGGCCGATGTCTGGCTGCCGTTTCCCGGGGCATCAGCCAAGGTCGTCGAAGAACAACTCACCAAGCCCTTTGAGCGGAAGCTTTCCGAGATCAAGGGGGTCGAGTATGTGTACTCGATTTCCAGGCCAGGCGGCGCCCTGATCATTGTCCGTTTCTATGTCGGCCAGCCGATGGAGCAGAGCCTGGTTGATCTCTACGACAAGTTGATGGCGAACCAAGATCTCCTACCGCCCGGGGCCGAGCCGTTTCTGGTCAAACCGAAGGATGTGAACGACGTCCCGATTGTTACCCTCACGCTGTCGAGTGAGCGCTACGGAGAATTTGAGCTCCATCGGCTGGCTGAACAGGTCTTGGAGGAAGTCAAGAAGGTAGCCGGCACCTCGGCTGGATTCATCGTGGGCGGGCGGCCGCGCGAGCTGCGCATCCAGATCGATCCCACGAGATTGAAGGCCTACGGGTTGACGCCGCTGCAGGTTGCGAGCGTTGTCAAAGGTGAGAATCGCGCCTTGTCGACCGGCCGCTTCGACAGTCGTAATCAAAGCTTTCTGGTAGAAACGGGTCGTTTCATCCGGTCACGTGAAGATCTAGAAAGTCTGGTCGTTGGCGTCCATGAACAGAGGCCGGTGTACGTACGTCAGGTGGCGGAAGTCACAGACGGACCGGCAGAAGCGACGAGTTATGTCTGGCATGGAACTGGTGAGGAGTCAGGCGTAAGGGGTGAGGCGAAAAGGACGGACAACACCCCTGACTCTTCACCCCTCACCCCTCACGAACTTCCGGCCGTGACCGTCGCAATTGCCAAGCAGGCCGGTTTGAATGCCGTGACGGTCGCCGCTGAGGTGATCCGCAAAGTCGACGAGATGAAGGGAGTGGCCATTCCGTCGGACGTTCGTGTGACGGTGACGCGTGATTACGGAGAAACGGCCCAGGAGAAGGCCAACGAACTGCTGTGGCATCTCTTGATCGCCGTCGTTGCGGTGGTCGTCTTTCTCGGTGTGACATTGGGGCCGAGGCCGGCGCTTGTTGTCTCGATTGCGATCCCTCTGACCCTCGCGCTCACACTCTTTACCTCGATGATGATCGGCTACACGATCAACCGGGTGACCCTGTTTGCCCTCATCTTCTCCATCGGTATCCTTGTGGACGATGCCATTGTGGTCGTCGAAAACACCTATCGCCATCTGAAGATGCGTCTCACCGCTCACCACGACGCCTCCATCCGGGCGGTTGATGAAGTCGGGAACCCGACGATTTTGGCGACATTCACCGTTATCGCCGCTCTTCTGCCGATGGCCTTTGTCTCCGGGCTTATGGGGCCGTATATGAGACCGATTCCCGTGAACGCCTCCATAGCCATGTTCTTCTCCCTGCTGGTTGCGTTCATCGTGATCCCCTGGTTTTGCCAGACCTGCTATCGCCCTGGAGCTGCCGTTGCCGGTGTCGACCATGAAGGTGATGAGCAGGGGTTTGTGGCTCGAATGTATCGACGACTTCTTTCTCCGTTATTGGCTCGTCCATCCCTCGCCTATGCGTTTCTGGCCGGAGTCGGGCTCTTGCTCGTCGGATCCACCCTGTTGTTCTATACCCGCCATGTCGTCGTGAAGATGCTCCCCTTCGACAATAAGAGCGAGATTCAACTGGTGGTGGATATGCCGGAAGGGACAACGCTCGAAGAGACCGCCCGAGTCACTCAGGCGCTGGGGCGCTATGTGAAGACGGTGCCCGAAGTCCGGGACTATCAAGCCTATGTCGGAACGGCCTCCCCCTTCAACTTCAGCGGACTCGTCCGGCACTACTATCTACGGGAGCAACCTCACGAGGCGGACATTCAGATCAATCTGGTCGCGAAGCACGAGCGAGCCGCTCAGAGTCATGAGATCGCCCAGCGGATTCGTCCACCGGTTCACGAGATCGCTCGTGAATACGGGGCCAATGTGAAGATCGTGGAGGTGCCGCCCGGGCCGCCTGTGCAATCGGTGCTGGTTGGAGAGGTTTATGGATACGATTACAACAGGCAACTCGCTGTGGCTCGGGAAATTCGAACTCTATTCGAAACCACTTCCGGAGTCGTGGACGTGGACGACTATATCGAAGCGGACCAGGTGAAATATGTCTTCACCGTTGATCGTGCCAAGGCAGCGCTCGCCGGTATTTCTTCCGACGAGATCATCAACACGCTTCGCATGGCACTCCAAGGAACGAAGATCGGCCTCGTCCACATCCCGCAAGAGAAAAGTCCGGTCCAAATCGTGCTTCGCCTCCCGCTCGTTGAGCGAACCGGTCTTGAGCATCTCGGTGAGATCGGGGTGCGCACGAGTGCCGGAGGGATCGTGCAGCTGTCCGAACTCCTCAAGGTAGAGCGAACGGTCCAAGACAAGGCGATCTATCACAAGAATCAAAAGCCGGTCGTTTATGTAGTCGCGGATGTCGGTGGCCCTGGAGCAGAGAAAGCCGAGAGTCCCGTGTATGGAGTGCTGGGTGTGGGGAAAAAACTGGAAGAGTTTCGTCCAGCAGAAGGCTATCAGATCGCGCAGTATTACGCGTCACAGCCCTGGTCTGAAGAGAAGATCGCCATGAAATGGGATGGGGAATGGCACATCACGTACGAAACCTTCCGCGACATGGGCATCGCCTTTGCCGTGGCCATGGTGCTGATCTATTTGTTGATCGTCGGCCAGTTTCAATCGTTCGTCACGCCGCTGATCATCATGGCGCCGATTCCTCTTACGCTGATCGGCATCTTGCCGGGCCATTGGCTGACGGGGTCGTATTTCACCGCGACCTCCATGATCGGGTTCATCGCCCTGGCGGGGATCATAGTCCGGAACTCCATTCTCCTCGTCGACTTCATTCAACTGCAAGAACGTGCCGGTGTGTCCTTATCGGAAGCCGTCATCACGGCGGGTGCCATTCGCACGCGTCCCATTCTTCTCACCGCCGCCGCACTGATGGTGGGGGCCTTCGTCATCATTCTGGATCCCATCTTCCAGGGACTGGCTGTCTCGTTACTCTTCGGTGTCGGGGCCTCGACGCTGCTGACCCTGGTTGTGATTCCTCTGCTCTACTACCATGTGACCAGAAAGTCAGTAGCACCGCCTCTTCCCTCCGTCGGATCGATCGATAAGGATAGTTCGCGGAGTTCCGAAGAAAAGAGATCACAGCCGGTTCTAATCTAGCTGCGGAATTGGAAATATGAGAACGTGGGTGATTTCCGGTCATAGTTTCGCCTTCTCTTCCCCAGATAGGGTCCGGTCTCGTAATTTGTTGACCAGTTCCTGATAAGAGCTCTCGCGAATGATTTTCTGGAACTGACTTCGATAGTTTTTCACCAAGCTGACACCGTCTGCGATGATGTCATAGGCAGGCCATCGGCCCTCTTTTAAGATAAGGCGGTAGTCCATCGGAATGTCCGTTTTGTCTGAACGTAGCTCGGTTCGGACTTCAGCATAGGTCCCTTCGATCCGTTCCGAGAGGTACCCCACTTGTTCCCCACGATAACCTTCGATTTTTTCGGCGTATCGGTCGGAGAGAAACCGTTTGAAGAGCTCGACGAACTCCGTACGCTGGGTCTCGGTGAGCGGCGTCCAATAGGTTGCCAACGATCGCTTCGACATCTCAGCATAATCAAATCTTCCGGCGATCACCTCTTCCAGCACGCGGCGGCGAGGTATGAGCTTGGCCGGATCTTTCAGTACCGGGTCTTCAAGTGTAGCGATAACCCGACTGACTGTACCGCGGACTGCTTCGGTCGGAGACTCGGAGCCTTGTGGTACTGCGCCGAGGGCGACAAGACAGATCATCCCGACCCCAAATGGTATCGTACAGGACCTGTCGTCGCCCCACAGCAGTCAGCAACCATCTCCTCACTAACCGTGATACAGGGACATCCTCATTGCCCTATTCGTCAATCCATCACGAACGTGACCTTCATGTCCACACGATACAAGACGACCTTGTTGTTTTCGACCACGGCATGTTGCTGTGCCACCCAAGCTGACTTGATCCCGTGGAGAGTCTTGGACGCTCGAGCAATTCCTTGGGCGATGGCATCCTCGAAACTTGTGGGCGATTCGGCGTTGATCTCAATGATTTTGGCAACAGACATAAGACGTCTCCCTTCCTGTTATGCGCATGAGCGCGGTTGAGGACCCATCCATCTCTGATTCGAATCCATGATCAGGTGTTCAGCAAGGACAGCGCCACAACTTATCGCTTTGGCAGTGTTGCATTTGAGTGTTATCTCAAAGAGTTAGGGGGCAGGAGGGAATGAGAGCTGAGCGGGTTGGGGAACTCTGCTACAAGGGAAGGCCGTGATCTGTGGCAAAAGAGGCGCATGAATCAAGACTTCCAGCTCACGCCAGATACGCCGCCACATGGGCCGTTTCATAGATCGCTAAGGTCACGGGAATGAGACAGCCGCCGACGTTGACAGCGATGATCGTCTCCCTGTGGACTCGTTGGAGACTTGGCCACCAGCCCTGTAGTCCGAACACCGCCAACGGGTCCACCGGGACCGATTCTTCCCGGGAGATCCGCTTCACAGGAATGTTGATTGCGCTACCGAGAAAAATACCGATCACTATCAGCAGGGTGGTCGGCGGATCCAGTTTGAGTTTGATTAGGGCTGTCGTGAAGAACTGACTGAAGACAAGCGGCAGCAGCACCAACAGGACCAGGAAGAACAACAGCGGAATCCAGCACAATACCCTCATGAGGCCTCTCGTTGGGCTCATTCCGCCGCCAGGTCGGTCCGCCTCGCTTCCTCTGCTCCAAACTGGTTGATGGCGAACAGGTCCAGGCTAGAGCTGAAACGCCCAGAGCAGTCGGAGTTTGTGTTTGCCATCCGGCTGGGCATCCATCCCGATCAGTCCACCAAAGAGCGCCCATGATGTGCCGACCCCTTCCACGTATTCCCGTCTCCATCCGGGAATGATGGGATTCACTTCGACAAGCGTTTTTTCGGGAGAGACCGTCCGCATATACAAGGCGATGGGAGGGTGGCCGAGCACCCAATACTCCCACTCGTCCTTCTTTGGGCTTCGGTAATCAAACAGCCACCAAAGAAAGCTGGTTTCCGTCGTCCGGCCTTGAGCGGCCTTGTGATCGAAGAGCGGCCACAAGAACCAGAACTCCGACTCATCCTTGATGTGGTCACTTGTGTAGCGGAAGAAGGGGAAGAGTCGGTTTTCCGTAGAAGTTGGACTCGTTGAGCCGTAGTACAAGGACAGGGGAGCAATCCCGATTGCCCCGGTGCGGCTTTCCTGTGTGCTTTCCTCATACTCATGGCTCCAGATGGGAAAGAGGCGAGCCTTCGTACCGGCAGGAGTCCAGGCTTTGTAGTAGAAAGAGAGTGGGCCGATCCCCAGTACGCCGATGGCCCGTTCCTGGGTTGTATGATTCTCGAAGTCGCTCCACAGCGGGACGATGATGTTTCTCGACTCCGTCGCCGAGTCCTCATGCCACCAGAACGGAAACAGATGGTCGGTTGTGCCAGTCGCAGTTTCCTCATGGGCGAACCAGGACAACGGTCGAATACCGATCAATGAGAGGTTCCACATGCTCCCCTCTCGCTCATAGTCCCAGAGGGGGGAGAACCGGTTGCGCGCACCGGTCGGACTGCCGGCAAAATGGGCTAGGCTCACGGGATGCACTCCCAAAGCAGACAGGCTCCAGGCCTGCGTACCCTGGTCCCGCCATACGCTCCCCAATGGAAAGAACGTGTCCCTGGTCTGTTGAGGATCGGCCTGGTGCCAATAGAGCCACAGCGCATTCCATGACGTGGCGTCTTGCGTCTGGTCGTAGGAATAGTGATAGAGAGGAAAGAAGCGATGCGTGCTGAGCAGCGGTGTATGTTCCCAGTTGAACAGGGTAAGCGCGGGCATCTCGCCGATCCGGGGAAATCCTATCAACGACACACGGCTTGAATCCACTTGACTGTCCCGTTCCATATCGGCCAGCGGCAGGATAATGGTCCGTGCCTGTGACTCCGTCTGCCAATGCCACCAGAGAAAGAGGGCCTGCCAATCCAGTGTTTTAGCTTGCTCGTCACTGGCATAGTGATAGAGCGGAAAGAAGCGATGCGTGATCGCGGATGGGGTCTGATCCAGAGCAAACAGCGAGAGGGCCGGACCGTGACCGACGTGTGGCAGACCGAGGACGGAGAGCCGTTGATGTTCTGCCTCCATGCTGTACTTGTAGAGTAGGGCGACATAATGCGAGTACCCGGTCGGTGAGGACTGATACTGGAACAACGTCAGCGGGCGGATGCCCAGTATACCGACGTCGCGCTCATCCCGTTGCCGGTCATGCTCGATCTCCACGATCGGGAGAAAGACATCCCGCATCCATTGCTC
>JAHBWO010000017.1 GCA_019636945.1 Nitrospira sp.
CAAAATACTCCGCGTAGAAGCTCATGTATCTCACCGGTTTTGGTCGAGGCGCGTTCAATACCTGCTCACACACTGAGCACTTCGTGGCCAAGACGTCGTTTTCCGTAAAACATCGGGGACACTTCATAGATTCTCCTTTTAGTCGCTGGTTCAGGGATAGGCAAAGACGCTTCTTGCAGCTTATTCGATTTCCAAGTCTGAAGCGAGAGCTGAGTCCATGTGTCGGTCGTGGGTTGCATGAGTCGTCAGAATCTCTTGTGTAGGAAATCGAGGGAAGGTGTTTACCAAACCCACCGGAACGCCGTATACTGCGCGAGCTCATCATGGGAGGATGAGCCATATCTTTTTGGGTGTCATAAGATATGGTGTTTTATCCCGTCGCCAAGAATAATCAGATTGGCTCCGGGTCGAGCGAGCTTGGTATGGAGGGGTGACGGAGCGGCCGAACGTGCCGGTCTTGAAAACAGATTTAGACCCTCAAGAACCTCCGAAAACCGCATAAACAGCGGCTTCTGATTGGACAGGATGGGTCATCTGTGGCCCATCCTGTGTTCATTTCCGCGCCCCAAGTGGACCCCGCTAACGACGTACATTCTCACCTGCTGATCCTACCTTCCCTACCTCTCTTCCTCTAACACCGATACCGCTCTCTCACAACCGGCACCCCCCACCGGCATTGGCAATGAGTCCCATATGGAGGTTGCCCCACCACCAGGTCTTTCAACCCCATAGGGAGCTGTCCCTTACGAAAGATACGATTGTCTACTCTACCGTCGAACCAACCAGTCGATAGTTCTGTGCGACAGTCTTCACCACATATTTGCCGCGCCGTTTTCGCACACAAGCCATACGTCACCAGTTGTTGTGGGAGTTCAATAATCGAATCAGAGTTCGCATTGGTTCTCGAAGCGCCAACTCAATGCATTTCCATCGGGCCACGAGGACAGGATACGATTCGTATCCTGCGAGTTTCAACCGCCATGTTGCGCCATATACGCGTGCAAATCGGACGGTTTCACCCTCACCGATTTTCCTAGTCGGATGGCCTTCAGCTCTCCGTGACGGCACAATTCATAGGCCCGATATTGACTGAGCTTCAGTCTTGCTGCAACTTGCCCGATCGTGAGCAAATCCTCGTCGCTCGCGCTGTCTGCTGAGCCCCTGAGGGCCCGCTGAACCAGTAACGGCTGAAGCGATGCAAGTCCGATCAACAGCGCCTGCGCGATCTCCGGTGACAGAATCGCCGCCTTTGCGGGGTCCTGGATCAGCTGATCAAGACTCGGTGGTGTCATGATCTCGCTTTCCCTTTACTTTAGTAGCGTGGCAATGCTCGGCGGTTTAGTTTGATGGCTATCAGGCAGTCAGCCGACTTCACGACGTGTGAGTCCGAAACAAAGAGACGAATTCCTCCTTTCACCAGGATTTTCCCTTCGATCCGGTAGTGCGTAGTGGACGTATGCGATCAGAGGTGGCTCCGGTTGGTTGGACAGTTTCTGCCTGTTCATAAGTGGTGCCTGGCGGATTACTGACTACGCGGCGGTCCGCCGTGTTGTCAGATTGTCAGAGTACACCTGGTCAGGCGTCTGGCCGTCAAGTGCCTGATGCGGTCGGGTCTGGTTGTAGAACATCAGATAGCGCTCCAGCCCATGATGTGCCGCGCTGACGGTGTCATACGCGTGCAAATAGACCTCCTCGTATTTGATACTTTTCCAGAGTCGCTCCACGAACACGTTATCCCGCCAGCAGCCTTTGCCGTCCATGCTGATCTGAATCCCCTGGTCTTTCAAGAGTCCCGTGAACTCCTGGCTGGTGAACTGACACCCTTGGTCAGTGTTGAAGATCTCGGGGCAGCCATACTGAGTGATCGCCTCCCGCACGGCGTCGAGACAGAAGTCGGTCGTCAACGTATTGGAGAGCCTCCAGGCCAGCACCCGGCGACTGGCCCAGTCGAGCACCGCGAAGAGATATACAAAGCCTCGGCGCATCGGAATGTAGGTGATATCGGCCGCCCAGACGTGATTAGGACGACTGATCATGAGATCGCGGAGGAGATACGGATAGATGGTGTGGGCCAGATGCCGCCGACTGAGAGACGGTTTCCGATACAGCGCCTCAATCCCCATCGTGCGCATCAGCGTGGCCACCTGGCGCCGTCCAATGACATGGCCCTCCTGCCGCAAGAGATCGCGCAGCATGCG
Source organism: Nitrospira sp. (assembly GCA_019636945.1). Lineage (GTDB taxonomy): Bacteria > Nitrospirota > Nitrospiria > Nitrospirales > Nitrospiraceae > Nitrospira_D. Next base: position 2,199 of record JAHBWO010000017.1, read on the forward strand.
CGCCCCGGCAAAGGGATAGTGCAGATGCAGCTCGTCGATCCGCCGCATCAATGCCAGCGTCGTCTCGGAGACCGGCGTCGGTTGGTAATACGCGGTCGAGCGGGCCACGTCGAGTAACTGGCATTGCCGCACGACCGGGAGTGGATGGGTGCGATCGATCATGGCTTTGCGCTCCGCAAGCCCGCCTTGGTGAGCGCTCCGGCTAAAAAATCATTCTCCAACGCCAGTTGCCCGATCTTCGCGTGCAGCGTTTTGAGATCCGGCGTCTCTGACGGAGGCTTCGTCCCGCCAAACACGTCCGCAGCTCGCGACTGCAACTGCTGTTTCCATTCCGTAATCTGGGTGGGATGGACGCTGAATTGCTCAGCCAATTCCGCCACCGTTTTGTCACCTTTGATGGCGGCCAACGCTACCTGCGCCTTAAAGGTTGCTCCGTGATTTCGTCTCGTGCGTTTCATCGCCTCGCTCCTTTGGTTCACCACCTCTCGGTGGCATCGGTGAAGCCAGGCTACCACTTATCACACTGTCCGAATTTCCGGAGCCCTCTCTATCCACCAGACGATCCCTCAACCGTCGGACTGGGCAGGACGAGTGGGCCGCCGGTGCCTTGAGATCGAAATACCTTTGGCTCGATGAGATCACCCAACAATACCATTGCGCAATGCAGAAAACACAAAAACCATTTGGCACCGTGGCACTTATGCGAGGGTTCAGAATTTTTGACTATACCGAAAAGGTAGGAGGGCCAGAGAAAGGACGGGACTTCTTTACATACAGCCCACACTCTTCAACTGCGGAGGGCTGATGCCCACGAGACATCTGGTGAATCTGTAAAAGAAGTCAACACCCAGCAGCAGACCCCAATGACAAGCACATGATGCAAGATTGTCAGTTACCGAGAGGGAAACTCAGGAAGACGAGATCATCACAAGAACACTGCCCTAGGAGTTCTGGAATGAAATTCGCACGTTAGAAGGAGGTTGCCCGGTGACTATTGGCGTACATCAGCTTCCGTTCACCGAGGGTGACTGGGCATCTGAGAAAGTGCTCATAGTCCTGTCATTCTCATTTTCGGAAACGGGCCGGGGGTCGTATCCAATGTAGGCTCAGAGGTGTGGGGCAAAATGCAGTCTGTGATAAGGGAACTTCAACAGTAGGCAGGCACTCAGGACAGGTTAGATGTGCAGTTTAGTCTACAAGTGGACTACGCGGCCTTTGTTAGTGTTGGTGTGTACATTCACATGGTCTTTGCAGCCCTTCCAACGCAAGTGTCAGAACAAATCACCTACCTCAGTGGGGAAATCTCATCAGGCCGACGGCAAAGTTCTTCCGTCACCCTATGACTATGAAAGCATGAGATGGTGAAGGATCGTTTCACGGCGTCCTTCATGGGCCTCCACCCCCTCAGGCCGCTTAAGATGTCGTGTGAAGCGGCGAAGAAGCGCGCTGAGCCGTACAACAAGATTGTGGGGGAACACCCAGAGATGCGGCAGGACACCCTGGACCTGGTTAGAATCCCGGTGCGGCACAATCGACAGGCGCATGCCCTTATCAACAATCGCAGCGCTGGGACTACACTCATGAAGATTCGAGCGATGATAACGGCATTTTTGGATAGTACAGTGTTACAAGATTCCTTCCGTCTGCGGCACATGCGGCTTTTGGAGTCGATTGTTGAAGAATAGCTCAATCACGATGGTTAATAACCGTGGTCATCCGAAAAGCGACACTTTCAGGTAGTGACTTTTCTCGCATTCCTGTGTTGACAAGCCGACAGCCCATTAATACGATGCTGGTACAGTCCATGCCGGTTTGACAACTTTGAGTCACGACATACGGCAATTGGCACCTTCTCTTGCTCATCGCTCTTCGTCATCTCATGACTACCATTCCAGCACATGAGACCAACAACCCATCCCCGACCCGCAACATGTGTTGGAATAATATTGATCATCGCTGTAATGTGACAGCTTCCTCACCAGCAGGATCTGGCTGAAGGAGGGCTTCAATCCTTGTACGCATGGATAAAAGCTGGTCAGGTGATCACCGGCTTCGGTCTGCAATAGATAAAGTAAGACACACATTTCCTTGTTTTGTGATTGAGCAGTGGTAGTTGCTCGGAAAGGAAGATCATGGCTAATCCGCTTCCGCTTACAGTCTATGGGCCGATCACCCCACTCAGCCCGACAGTCCGGGTCACCGGTGTACTTCCCGGAGCCGACGTGGCGATCCTCGCAAATGGCACGACTGTCGGCCGGGCAACCGCAAACAATCCGGGCGAACTCTGGGTACCGTTCACTTCACAGCCAAGTGTTGGTCAAAATATCAGCGCAGTCCAGAAAACGGCAGACGGAACGAGTGCCCCTTCAACACAAACCGTTCCCGTGATCGATGTGCCCAATCCGCTACCGGTGCCTGTCATCTTTTCTGATTTGAACACATGCATGGTTGACATTTGGGCCGGCGCGCTCGTGCCTGGTGCCAAAGTCTTTACCAACATTGGCGGGACATCTTTTGGCTCTACGATTCCGTCGCAGCCGAATTCGTTCCTCGGAATCAATCCTTCGCAAGCCATCGGGGCTGGTGCGCGGGCGGAGGTCCATCAGGAAGCCACCATCGGAGGCGTCTTGCGCAAGAGCGGAACTGTGCAGAGCCTCCCCATTCCAGCATTTACCACACCAAACGACCTACTGCCTCCGCCTACGCTGGGGCCGTTGGTTCAGTGCGACACGTCCCGGTCATTCCTGCAGGTGACTACTGGAGCGTCCCTTTCGATCGTCAATGAGACGCAGTCAGAGTCCTGGATCAATCCAACAACGGCCTACAACGGGTACGGTGCGCCACCACTTATCAAGGGGAAGGTTGTTGTGACGCAGGAGATGCCGCGTTGCAAGCGGACCGGACAATCCGAAACACTGCCGGTCGCTCCCGCAGCAGTCCCCGCTGCGCCTACGGTTACGCAGGACCTGTGTCCTCAAGTCATGCGGCTGAATGTGAGTGGTCTCGAACCGGGAGGGATTCTCCACGTCTACCGGCGCGTTCTGCATGATCCAGCTGGTTCTTCCTGGTCGCAGGCGCCGGTCGGAGATCTCGGCATCGCCTCTCCCTCTCAACTTGTTGACCTTCCACCGGGCCTTACCCTGACGGATCCGACAGGAACCGTGGTGATTGCGCTGTGGCAGTCACGCTGTGCTGGTGACGGACCAACGACGGTGGTGAAAGTAGCGACTCAGGGCGGACCCTTCGCCGCACCTACTATCATCGAGCCACTCTTTGACTGCGTGCGCTCCATTCCCGTGAAGGGCGCGCACGCGGGTTCTAGACTACAGGCGATCGATGTAGGAAGCGGAATCGCCATCTCTGACCCCTACATCACGTCTGGTGGGAACTTTGCGCTGCCACTGTGGTTTCCACTGGTAGCAGGTCAGAAGGTGTTGGTTCGGCAGCATGGATGCAACGCTGATGGCGACTCCCTGGTTGTGCGGGCCACTGCGTTGCCGAATCCCTTACCGACCCCGACGATCGTAGGACCGATTCGGCCGCATGCTCCCTGGGTGAAAGTGAAGGGCGTCATACCGGGAGCTCGCCTACATTTGTTGGTGAACAACCAGCTCCGGCCTGGATCCGTGGATTGCCTGGCGACAGAGGGCTCGATTCCCGTGAGCGGCGCGCTATTGGAGGAGAACAATAGCGTGTTCGTGGTTCAGACAATTTGCGACCACTCGAGTAATCAGGAGGGTCATGGTGAGACAGTGACGCGAGGCCACCTGAAGGTTTCCGGTGTGCCTCCAAGTGTAAACCGTGGCAGCACCGTACCTATAACGGTCACCGCTACTGATGTGGACACTGGTATCGTGGTCAACGCGCAGGTTTTGCTAAACGGTAAAAACGTAGGCAACACTGGCGTTCCATTCAGTTATTCCCCCAAACTTGGGGACCCTAACCCAACCGGTGTCGTGCATGAGCCGGTCGCTTACTTCGATGCTACATTTTCAATCACGCTCACTGACCCGACATGGACACTGTTTGTCCAGGCTGGACCGCTACCTGCCTACCTTGATACGATCAGAATCGACGTCACCGAGATCAGTTGGAAGGTAACCCCTGACTGGAGTACGACACTGACCAAGACGCTGACCGTCTCGCCCAGTCCTCCGGCAGCGTCCAGTTCAATTAGCTTGCCGATTCCGACGGGAGCCGTGAAGACGGTGACGGTGACGATCTCCGGTAAGGCATCGACACAGGGTGGAGATTGGAACGGATATACAATTGGGCCACAAAGCTTCATGATCGGAAGTGACACGGAAAAGGTCGCCTTTCATGGTCCGAACGAACGTATGGGTTGGCTCCTGCTAGTCAAGTATATTGCAGACCCGACATCGGGTGCAGGAGTGTTCAATGTGGTTCCGACCTTTGTAGGAATTACAGACGTCTAAGTGTGTGACGTTAGCCTGAACGGCTTGGTTGTGTGGTAAATACCATCAGGTATACCTTCGCTGTCGCCAAGCTTAGTGGAGGCTGCAGTTTCACCTGACCGGCGCTAGGCCTAGCCCGCTATGGAAATGACTGAAAATCCCATTGGCATCTATCAGTGCCGAGGCGCGTTGCGCGACACGAGTCCCGATATCTGGCGGCGGGTCTTGGTGCGCAGTCGCGGTCTCCTGGATAGCCCCATCTCTCCAAAATGATTAGCTGGGTCGCTCGATGTAACCCATCTTAACTTCATTCGGTGCTGGATCCTGAGATATCAAAACGCCTCCCGCTGGATAATCACCTGTGCGGACAGGTTCCAATTTGACACCCCAAAGAATGGCTCCGGTTGACGTGTCTTCAAGGAAATCGAAAAATGCATTCACGTGTTTGGACTCGAACTGGTTAAGATAGTCTAAGTTAGCTCGTTCAAATTCTGACACCAACCCAATAGAATTATTGGAGTAATTCTTCAGAAGATACGACGCTGCTCCGGTGCAATCAAGGACATACCCCGCTGCTTTTGGACTTCCAAATCCAGCACGACGTATTACGCCACGCAACACATTCCCAGATCGTCCTACGGTTCCCGACCCACTTGACTCTACGGGAGCAGGGAGCACTTTGGCTGCTACAATCGCTCGTTTCACATTTAGGCGACCGTATCCCATCCTGTCGTTTCTCCCATCTGGGTACGGATAGGATCCAACCTTGTCCGCATTGTCTCGAATTATCTGACGAATATCCCCCTCTGACAAAGTGTTGTTTGCGGAAATAATAAGAGCGGCAGTACCAGATACGAGTGGAACTGCTGCAGATGTTCCATTAAAAACATCGACATACTCCCCGGTTGCCATCCCTCCACTTCCAGAAATATCCGTGGTGCGAATGTGGACGCTTGGAGCTGATATATCTACTTCGGGTCCATAATTTGACCCCCACCACGATTCACCATCACGACTTTCGAAACTCTTGAATTCATCGTATTCGTTAGTACCAGAAACGGTCAAAACTCCATCTAGTGTTCCGGGAAACTCAACATTGCCTCCACTATTTCCTGCTGGCACAACCACTACACATCCTTTGCCACCTCGCCCTTCTGCTCGTGCTTTTCTAAAACCGTCGATGATCAACTGGGAAGGCACAGTACCCCAACTATTACTCAACACAGCTGCTCCGTTCGCTACAGCCCAGTCGATGCCTCGACGGATATACGAAGCAGAGGTCACCCATGGCCCATTGCGGGATTGCGATAGCGCTATCCGAACAGGCATTAGCGAACATCCTGCGGCAATGCCTTTAACAACTGATCGCGGTGCTCCGTTGGCAACAATCAGTCCAGAACAGGCCGTGCCGTGACCATCCCATGGATTGATCGAATACAGCGGGCTATCGGAGAGTGCATCATATGTCGCGACAATCGTATGGACAAGGTCAGGATGCAATACCTCCACACCATCGTCCAGAACCGCTATTATCACGTTGCGATCACCTTCTTGCAGACTCCACGCATTGTCGGCTTCAGTGATAGAGATTGCGTAACTATCTCCGGACATAGCTGAGAGGGGGTGTATTTCTGCTTCGGTTTGTAGTCGTGGATGCTTTTCAATGGAAACAAGGTCTGGTTCAGCATAAACAATCCAATCTAAATTATTGAGCATTTCCACAAAATATAGTGGATCCTGGCCCTCGGGTATCTTTAGAACGTACCCCTCTTCGAATTGCCCTATGACTGTGCAATTCCATTTTTTAAAAGTGACTATGTTGCTCCAATCTTTTTGGTATGGACGAACAATCACTCGATCGGTGGCCACAACTCGTTTGGGCCCAAATCTAAAAACAGTGCTCGTCCTGACTACTCGTGAGTCTTGTCCTATTTCTACTCCGACCTCCGAAGCGCTCATTGGGGCTGCTGCGGATTGAAAAGGCAATTGGTAAATCGTAAACTTCTCCATAGGAATCTCAAATCGCATGCTTAAGGGTCCAGCCGTAGTCCGGCTTATAACCTTTTCACGTGTATCTGTATGTGCGGGCTCTTGGAATCTTACCGCGAGCAGATCGCTGCACTCCTCGAGAAAGACGTCTCTTCCGCCGACTCGATATTTATGCTTGCCCGCACAATACACAACCTTGGTCTCCCTACAAGCAACTCCTAGTCAAAGCAAACAGTCCCTGAGGAAATGCCACAGTCAGAGGACCTCACATCCATGTACAATCACACCCTTCATCTCCGCTTTCTCTAACAATAAGTCGGCATAGGCCCTCTTGAGCCAGCCGTTTTATTAATACAGTTCCTTCAGCCGTTTTGCATCCCAAGCCTGCGGGCCACTGTGCTTGGCTTTCCATTTCTTGTAGATCGCCGCACAGATTCCATCCGCCAAATTTCATTGGTCTGGCATTGAATTCCTTGAGATGGCGAGGATCTGAATTTCGGTGAACCTCCATTGAGGCGTAGAACCCTTCTGCCTTTGGTGACTGCACTAACAGAGTGATCATCTTGTGACCCTTCGCGAGTTCAGGAAAAGTTGTCCTCAACTATCGATCTTTCAAGTCCATAGCAACTTATTCGTTGAAGGTGCAAACAATACGCGTCGTCCGACAAACCATGGAGCACCAAGGTAACCATGTATCACCTGTGGAATTAATACTTCGGTATCAGAGAAACACGTCTTTATTAGGAAATCCATATGCTCTGATAAGGATCCTCCCATTAGAATCGATACTTGACCGCCTGGATATATTGTTGTCTCAGCCGCAGCTGTCGTTGTGGTAAACGCGTCTTTAGGGGAGACTTGAAAGGATAGCTTTGACGCGAAATCCTTACAGAGAATGTTTGCTCCCGCACCAGTATCTATCACAAACTGCGCGTCTTGGGAGGAGTTCACAAATGTCTGAATAGTTGGGACTCCACCGCTCCACAAGAGGTCTTGACTCAGAAAGCCAGAGCTACAGGCATCTTTCCACGTTTCGAGATATGTAGGTTGAGCAACTCGAAGTACGCTGGCTCTACTATCTATTTCCACACACATCCCGCGGAAGCAGTCTTGGGGAGAGAGTATCCCATCTGCCCCTAGTCCATCTGAAAGGCTTGCCAGATGAATTGGCAAGTTAGAAAGCGTAATGCCATCCAGGCGGAAGTTCCTTGCAACGGCTGGATACATGTTTAGTTCATGACCACCACCATCAACAACTGCTTTCCAAGTAGTTTCGTCTCTAGTCAAGTTTAATTTTCGTGCAAGATCAATGGAGAGGACAGTAGTAGGAGCTCCTGTATCTAGAATGAAGGAGCATGGCTTGGCATTGTCGATGGCTATCTCTACCAACAGGAGCTGGTGCCTCTTTAGAAAGGGTATCTCACAAATCTGAGACCGAAAACGTCTAGTAGACGCACCTTCCATCATCCTCTGGAAGGACTGTAAGTGCCTAATTTCATTTGATTGCCTAGGGGACAAGCGTGCTAAGAGCCCATCGGTTGCAAGGCGCAGATGCGCACGAATCGCAGTGAGTCCTCCGGCCCAATAGAGACAGTAATTTGTTGAATAGTAGAGCCAGGGGTTGGAAGTAAGTTCGGAAATTGGAATAGTTTCAGCATGAATCTGTGCAGACTCCAAATCTCTCAGCTGAGCGGACCTAAACATCCGTACAAGTGACGCATAAGCGGACAAGCTCTCTTTCTCAAGAGCAATAGCTAAGATTTCTATGGCTTCTGATTTGCCACTTGCTACAGCTGAGGAAAGCTTACGCAGTACAATTTGATAGGTCGAGAATTTCTTTGAGAGGGATTCCATTCATGTCGCCTTCTCTTCCCACACTGTTCCGAAAAGGTATTTCTCAACTTCATCTAGCTTTTCTTGAACTTCAAGCATCTTCAATTTATCTCTAGCAGACGCAGCTGAGTTTGGTGAAGTTGACCACAAGGAAACACAGGACTCGCAAACATCCTCGGAAGTGCGGAAATTACTTGTGAGGGTCCCAGCTTCTCCTGCCCACTTTATCGGGTAATGGAGTCCAAGAAGTCTCATTAATCTGAGCAATTTGTCTTCACGCCAATGCCTCCATACTGATACCAATCCATCGGTTAAAGCGTTCCCAAAGTAAAACGGATTGTGTGACTGGGAATAGGCAAGGCCTGAACAGCATGGCCCAACAGAACCATCTTCTCTGACTAATGGTCCAGAAGATATGCATGGCTGAATAGGCCGAGGCATACATGGGGGAGTAGGCACTAAGTTTGTCGCGCGCCCTAAGTGTCTAACGGACTGAGTGATAATGGGTATCTCTGAGCCAACAACACTTCGAATCTTCGCCACTGTTTCAGCTGTTTTTGATGGGTTGGAGCTTGCGCAGACCCTCACAGAGAAGTCCACATTGTATTCCACTAGCAATTCCAGGGTGCAGGCAAACGCTTCCCACGGTAAGAATTGTTCATGGTGCTCATCATACCCAATATCCCATCGGCTAATGGATTTTAAGTCCTTAAGAGTCTGACATGCATTTTGGTAATTTTGCCCCCAATATCCAGAAGTAACCAGGCATGTTGAAATCCCATGAGTTTTCGCTTCGTTAGCCAATATGCACACCGCCTCCAAGGCAAGAATAGGTTCACCGCCGGTAAAGCATATCCTGCGCAACCCCAATTGGGAAAGTTGCAAGAAGTCCTTTGCCAGGATTTGTGCTTCTTGAGATTTTAGGATTGGGAGAGACTTGTTGGGGGAGCTTTGAGTGATGCAATGGGCACAGGTCAAGGGACATCGCCTTGTCACACTAAACACTATCGATGTCCAGGCAAATCGCTGGAATGCGAGGAGGTGATCTGTATTCCAGTGGCCATCCCAATTTGTATCCATAGGATCCAGCTAGGATGTTAGAAGTGGTATAGATCTCGAAGTGTTTATACCGCTCTTGCTACCTGGCTTTACCATGTCACCCAAGACATAAGTATAAAGATCTTCTGTTGTTCTAGGTTGAAACCCAATGGGTAGAGAAAGAAGGAAACCATCTTCTCTATAAACTAAATCCTCGCTTATTAGCTCTTCAACAATCTCTTCAAGTCTACCTGAGCCAATGCTATCGGAATGGAGGGGGGTCAAAAGTTCCTTAAGGCTAGTGATCGTTTGCACCTTGTCACACAGCAAGAAAACATCTTGATGTAAATTTGCAAGATGCATAACTCTCCCGTTAGGTGTTCGATTGTCCTCTACCCTTAGGAATGAGGGACCCAATCGATAAAAATACTTTGGCACGTTCTTGCTGTTTTCATGTGCTTCTATCCATTGACTAACGACTTCTCGAACCCTAGGTGCGTATGCTTCTCGTTCGGCAAGAGTGGAAGCCTTGAAGCTAAAGAAGTAACCAATTTTCTGAAGATCAACAAAATCAGGTGGAAAGTTAAAACCATAATCTTCACGAATTTGGTAGTCATCGACCCCGAACTCTTGACGACGCTCGAATAGCGGGCTAAAACGATGCATTTCGACCCAGTGCATATTATGCAGAGGTGGCTGAAGATGAATTATCTTAGGAAGAAAGTTCGACATTTCAAGATACCACTCAACCTGTTCACCTGGGAAACCAGCAATAATGTTATAGGAAAGATGGATCCCGAACTCTCTAGCCCATCGCATAAATTGAACATGATGGATTCTTCTCGTACCTTTCTTCATTAAACGCAGCAACTCCGTTGAAAACGACTCGATGCCTGGCTGAATCGTCAAAATTCCGGCTCGTCTCATCAAAGCAAACTCTTTCTTGGAAAGATCTGCTCTCGTCTCATAAAAGCATTCAATGTCTAGATCCAAGTCTGCCAAACGCTGGAACAGTTCACTTCTTGACTTTCTGGAAATGATCCAATCGGCAGCAGTCAATCTGACAGTTCTATATCTTGACGTGAGGGCAACCATTTCAGAAATAACCCTGTCAATATCTTTCTCCCGAAAGGGCATCAAATCAGTATTTATTCCACAAAAGACGCAATGATTCTTCTGACCCCACCAGCATCCTCTGGAGCTTTCAAACGGCAAATACTCTACGTTGAAGACAAGCCCGGTCTCCTTCTGCATGCGGTGTTTCTCAAGAAAGAATGAGTCGTAATCTGGCAAGGGACTCTGGTTCATATCGTGCAGAGGAGAGCCAGGGACCAGGTGGACCCTTCCCGATTGAATACTAGTTACGCCCGGGATACCCGTAGTTGCCATTCCAACTTTGTGCCGCCTGAGATATTCTCTGAATGATTCATCTGCCTCAGCCATAAATACGTGGTCGATAAAATCCGAAAAGACGCGATGATATTCCTGTCCCATTTCACCATCAAAACATGCGCCACCTAGAATGACTTGAACTTCTGGTCGGAGTCGTTTAAGTCTCTTAGCAAGAGCGAGGCTTCCCATTACTTGATTGAAGGTTGAAGAAAAGCCCACGACTGTCGGCTGTTCTGCCAGTACGCGTTCTTGAGTTTGGTCAAGGAATCTTCCCACTATCCTATCTCGAAGTTCTAAAATAAAATCGCGAGACTGAAAAGGGGATTTTAGCTTAAGGGTCAAGAGTACATCGAGATACTCATCACTACTGAGTAGCTCAGCTCCGAAAATATCGCAAGCGAACAAATGCTCTGAGAGGCCATACAGAGCCCTTTCATCAGCAAGTCTGGCTGAGGCCTCGAAGCCAATAGCGGCCGTCATGTCCATGTTAGGGTAGAGGGTGGTAACCGTGACATCTTCCTCCGCACATATCCGACTAAGTATGCCCAGAGCTAACGATGGTCTGATTGTAGTGGCCCAGGGCATACAAATCAGTACAACTTTTGGAGTGCTATCCGTATTTGCGTCCATTTATTACCCCATAACCGTTTGTGCTTTCCGTTAGAAATCAGTTACTGCGACACGAAAGGTCGTCAAGCAACTGTTTTGCTATCTGAAATTCCTCGATGCAATCCGCGCAACTACCAAAGCGTTCCACAGTTGTACGCAGCAGGCGATATTCTCCAAATATTTGAGCTGAAAGAATTGCGATTCTAATGCGCATCTCAGGGGTTTCGACCATATCCGTCAGAAAGCTTGCAATCTCAGGGCGCCTCATCATTAGTGCGCATATTTCACATGCCTCGTCAGGAAGTGGATTGGGCAAGAGCTTATCAAGGCCAGCTTCTCGTAGCCAGCGCATGGGTTCAGAAAATCCAAGTGCTCTGATTAGTTGGAGAAGTGGCATCACCATGTATTCTTCATGTATCTCCTTGAGAGGCCTAGCAGTTGCTTGTCCTAGTTGAAATGGGTGATCCCGATCTTCAACAAGGTTCAGACAACAGGGAGCTATTGATCCGTCATATCGAACCACCATTCCTTGGGTAAGGCAGGGCTTTATCCAAGGGTTGTACTTCTGTGGCATACCAATCTGAACAAGTTCACCGCGTCCGACTGGTCGAACTCTTTGACACGAGAATCGTGCTTCTTCAAATATGGAAATGAACTCAAGGACTTTTAAATCGCGAAGGGAAAGAGGTTCTTGATAACTAAAGCGGATCGTAACATTTCGTTTCAATTCGATCGCAGCTTCATAGGCATTCTTGACAATTTCGAGAGAAACAAAGTCCTCGTGAAATGCGTCCACCGATATATCCCAAGATTGTATCTCTGAATACTCATTAACCACCTGCCGTGCGGTCTCCAAATCTCGCGCCCAATGTGCTGAAGTTACTACCCCGCAAGCAATTCCTGCACTTTGAGCCGCGGACGCAAGCACGGTCATTTGTTTCCCCGCCAGGAAGGGTTCGCCTCCTGTGAAGCTAATATTGCGAATTCCATACTTGGCTAGGTCATCCATCTGGCTTGAATAATATCGGGCTACCTCGATCGGCATCGTGGTTCTGCCGAGTTCAGGAGATGCATCAACGATGCAATGCGAACAACGTAGAGGACATGCCAGGGTTAGACTGAATGTGATGTTTGAGGCGATAGACTTTTGAATTCTGGCAAGTTCTTCGAGAGTCATAGCGACTTCCGGATTTGGAATTTCCAGTCTAGGTGAGGCCATCTCCTATGCTCCTATTTTCTATTAACCTACAGAGATAGTTTGGTTAAAAATCATCTGATACAGAGCTTCAATCTTTTCCTTAACCTGACCTAGCCTTATGTGCTTCATAACGATCTCGCTAGTTCCCTCATAAGCCCAGAGTCGCGTGCAGACTTCACACGGATGATCGGGAAGTTCGAATAGGAGCGGATGATCGGGAAGTTCCGATTGAATCCAATCAAGGACAGGGGTAAAGCCAATTGCGCGAATGAGTTGGAGCAGAGGATCATTTCTCCACGAAGTGTAACTTTGAGCAAGGCCGACTTCCGTGGCAGGTTGATATAAAAACGGATGACCGCTCCTAATATCAATTAATGAAGAACAGCACGGACTAATTGAGCCATCGCTACGAACGACCATACCTGTGGAAATACAAGGTGGAGCGTATCGACGCTTGTTTACAGGAAGGTCAATCTGTATATACTTCCCGCGGCCAGCATGGTTAATCTGTTGCACTGCTATGCTAGCCCTACTCGGCAACATACTCCGTAGTTCTTCATAAAAGCGTTCGTCGTCAGGATGTACAGGCAATTGCGCTGCCATGCGAACTACCACTTCTCTTCCTACATCCAGGGCCGCTTCAGCAGCTCGAACCACGTTACCGACGGGGAGATATTCTTGGTGGAAACGATCAGCAGAAAGATGCCAGTGATCAATGTAAGGAAACTCTGCGAGAGTTCTTCTGGCAGACTTAACGCTCCCTGCCCAATGACACGCTGTAACCACAGTGCATTGAATATCTGATAACGCTGCCGCTGAGGAGAGAATGCTGAGAGGGTGAAGTGCTAGTAACGGCTCGCCGCCGGTAAAGCTTATTCGGTCAATGCCCAACCTACGCAGGGCAGGCATCTGCCCTGCGTATACTTGAGCTTGCTCATCGGAAATAGTCGCCGTTTGCATCTGCCTCGGTGAGACAGTATCAACAATACAATGCCTGCATTGAAGCGGACATGCTTGTGTGAGGCTAAAGGCAACATGTCGCTCGACTCGCTTTTGAAACTCGGTAAATTGCTTTCCTGTTAGACTGTGGCTAACCTGTAGCATATCCGGAAGCTCCGCTATGCTTTGAAAGGATCGCCCTCCTTACCGGAAAAAATATCATCCTCAGGGCGTGGTAGAGCCACGGAATCTGGAGAGGGCCCGGCTGACATGGTCCCAAAAATAGCAGGCGCAGTGACAGTCAGGGGCGCTTTCAGCTCGTTTAGTCGAGCCTGGTCAACAACCTTGTTCATGGTTCTGATCTTCTGAATTCTTCCTAGTTCTTCTAATGCAGATGAGGTACTGATTGTGGCGTTGTCTGTGACTGCCGTGACATTGTAAGAATCCGCGACATCCGTTCCGGGTCGAAGTTGAACCAATTCTGAAAGGGTAAGTTTTTCGAACGGTTTGTCAAGACCAGCAAGTCGTACATTCTTGAGGTCTTGAGCGTTTTTTGAAGTGATCATGTTGAGTTGTTTCTTGTCAGGCATGTGAATCCTCCTTTAGGTTGATGATTATTAGCATTTCGGGCTGTTGACAAACCGACATTTTTGAAACGCTCCTGCTCTGTTACGGCGACCCGCTCATCGATTCGAACGAATCGGATGAGTAAGGGGCGCAGAAGGATCATTTGGCGGTGACACTATGTGAATCAGACGGTTTCGCATCAACGCGCCTTCCTCGCAAACCAGCGGCGGACCTGTACCCTCTCCGAAACCAACAGTCCAATAAGATCCATCAGCAGGTCAACACTGGGACGATTGCGGGTTAGGACGTCCTGCAGGTAGTCAAAAAAGGGTTCGTACCGTGCGTCAATCTCTGGCGCAAGTGCGATGAGTAACGCATCGCTTTCGAATGAATTCAGACGAAAAGCTGCGCTGAGCATCGCCAGTCGCTCAAACTCTGGATGAGCAAGCTTTGACTCCATCGTAGGCCATGACACAGTTCGAAGAGATCGCGCTGCATCTTCCGCTGTGATTGAAAGGCCTCGCAGGGGATCCGCTGCAGGTCGTGGATCGACCGCAATTGCAGCGGCAACCATCGAGTTGGGCCGCAGATCGAGATTCTGAAGGGACTTTTGCAATCCAGTGAGATTCATTTCTCTTGTTCCCGTTGTTAGCGTAAGGCCGCGTAGATATCCTCACCTGCTCCTGGCAGTACTCTCCACTTCAGTCCGAAGCAAATTAACGACACCTGTACAACCAAGAGTTGCTACCTGACGCCGATCAGAGCGAAGTTGTTGTGCATAGACCACAGCCAAATCGGACGACACAGTTAATATGGTGAGGTCTGGATACACAGCCAACAACTGACTGCAAAGGCCAACCTCATCCGTTCCATCTTGTGCAAGAATGACAGCGTCCGCTTTTGTCCTACCGGTTTCTTGAAGAATTTTCATTGGCCCTCGGCCATCACCCACCACTTCCATGTCCTCTTGCGCTTCAACTAGCTGTCGAACGACATCGGGTACCATTAACGGATGATTCCCTAATAGCACCCGGATTTTCTTCACCCACATCCCTCGTATGTTGATTACTGCAGGACAGTAGATCAGTTCAGACCAAAGTCCAATACATCCAAAGATCTAAACAAGATCCATAGGGCGAGAAAAGAAGATCTAGAAACTAGATCGCCGGACAAAAGAGAATCCGGACGAACATAGGTTCACACAAAAGAAGTTGAATTGGGTTACAGTGGTGAGAGTTGGTTACGAACGGTGGCTTCGGTGTCTTGCGACGAAGCCGTGTTCTTTGGCATACCGGGCGGCAGAGCGGCGGTTCTGCAAATGGAGTTTGTCGAGTATGTTATGGACGTGGTTCTTGACGGTTGAGACTCCGATCATTAACTCACTGGCGATTTCTTTATTGCTCAGTCCTCTTTCAATAGCTTCCATGATGTCCTGTTCGCGGCGAGTGAGGCAGTCTATTTCTGAGGTGCGTACATCGTAGAATCGATTCGCCAATGTTGATATCCGCGTGAAGGCAAGATTGGCGAGACGCGGCGAACAAATGCTTTCTCCGGCACTGATTGCTCGCACCGTTCTTATGAGGTCTTTGAACGAACCCTCCTGTACCACATAGCCCGAGATGCCGCCAATCTCAATACAGGCCAATATCGTCTCGTCATGATCCGGGACATCCAACATGATCACTTTGCATTCAGGAGCGACACGACGAAACCGGCGAAGGCAATCGAGATATTTTTCGAGTGGACGACAGGCCTCTACTAGAAGAACATCGAGGCTGACATCTTTCATATCAACGACGAGTTGTTCAACATCGTGGGCCTGATGAACGATGGGAAACGCATTTTGGGAAAGCCCTAGGACCAATGCCTCTCGCAGCAGCCTGTGATGGTGGACGATCCCAATCGACAGTTCCATGCTTCTCACCGCTAGGGCACACGAGCAATGACAGAGGCACTACAAGGCACTTAGGTACATTCGCAACTCCAGTAGCCAATATTCTAAAAATGGCTCTATCATAACGGCCTAAATAATAATAGGTACGTCTGGCCCTACCCGTGCCGTTGCGATGTTCTGTACATCAACGCAGACCACGTGTCACGGTCCTGCCAAGCCTAAACTTTTCAGCAAGATTGATGCTACGCTGGCCAGAATATTTTTCGTGCACCACGGGCTGAATTTCCTGGAACATTCAACGTAGTTGCTGTTGAAATAGCGGACACGGAGGCTCCACTGAATCCAATTCGATTCATGATGAATCCAAAAGGATACGGCGACAGGAATACCGGAGTACAAGCGCAGGGCCATGAAGGACCCGCCCATCGTCCCCATCTTCTGGGGATAACTTTGTGAGCAAATCGAGTGATGCGCAAGTATTGCCGCGAAGTATGCGCCGTTCAGCAGGTTGCCCATGTTTTAGGCAACTGCTGTGTCACAAGCAGAACACCAGTGGAGGGAGGAGCCTGGAATATTTAGAATGCCGCATACGCCATAAAGGATAATCGATGCGTTGTGTGACAGGGCTTTCAGTACGCGGTCGAGATTCGGAATGCAGGTTTGCTGGGTCCTGATTATCGCAAGGTCTTAGAGCATCACGGCGTCGCCCACGTCTACAACCATTGGTCCTACATGCCGTCGTTACAGGACCAGCATCAACGAATGGAGGAGCGTTTTACGGCTCCATTTACGGTGCTGCGCCTCCTGACTCCGCTCAAGATGTCCTATGAAGCCGCGAAGAAGCGAGCCGAGCCGTACACCAAGATTGTGGAAGAACTCCCAGAGATGCGTCGAGACACCGTGGAGCTGGTGAAGAACGCAGTGGAAGAGAAGCGCCAGGCGTATGTCTCGGTGAATAACCGTAGCGAAGGAAATGCCCCCTTGACGATTCAAGCTTTGCGGAATGCGCTACAAGTCGAGCAGATGTGAGTGATGGCATTTCTTTTTGGCCTGTCCTGAAGACAGAAATTGGCCCTCCACACCGGCCGGGCGATCCTCACCGAACACAACGTTCTATATTATCTTCTGTCCCTTTGGATTTTAAGAAGCTGGACAATCCCTCCGTTCGATAGATGTGCTTGGGAGGCAACAAGATATACCGTGTCCACTGCGGCTCTTTCTCCTCCTTCTGAACCACGACAATTTCAGGGGCCTGCTGAGCTTCATCTCGATCACTGTAGGTTCTCAGGAACATTGGCCGAATGACCACATCTTCGGGGGGGAAGCGAATAGCCGACAACGATGCATTCGTTGGCTCGCCGTAGAGCGTCCAGCGCAACTATGACCAATGTTCCGTAACACATGTAACCTCGCCACTGAAAGCATATGCAAAAGGTTTCAATGTATCTGATTCGATTCAGTCTGCATCTAAAACGATACAGATTTGAGAAGGAATCACATTGATGAGATTAGAGACCTGAATTATGACGGATAGAGCACCCTAGTTGGAGGTCTTAAGAGAATACATAGGTTAATTTGCTTGTTCTGATTCTCCAGGCCAATAAACAGAAGACATAGACAATCGGACATCAGTTGATTGAGCTAAAGTTGTCGAGTGGCATATAAAGTGCAGATGTGACTCCAATCCTCATCAGATACCTGTGCAGATTTAGTTGAAATAGTCCTCGGTCAGGTGAGGTTGCTGTGAATCCAGACGAGATGTGAAGGCTCCGGTTTATTTGACCAGGTGTTGAGTTCTAACCTGTCAGAGAACTTGTGTACTTTTCCAATAGGCTTCCATGTCACCTGACCACATGTGTAAGGAAGAGAGTCAAACCCTCTCATGGAGAATTAAGCCATGCCATGGCGCAAGATTCCCAATACAGAGACCCGCTATGCTTTGATCTGCTTTGACGAGAACGGCGCTGAGGGGAGCGACGATCGCGATGCACCCGGTGGTCGGTTCAGCGATAAAATAATCGACGATGTTCGGGCGCATCCGCCGACGGACATTTTCCTATTTAGCCACGGTTGGAAAGGAGACGTCAAGGCCGCGGTCGATCAGTATGACCGCTGGATCGGCGCATTCGTGAACCGCCAGGCTGATCGCGCGCGCATGGAAGCGCGGCGGCCCGGGTTTGCACCCTTGTACATGGGGTTGCATTGGCCCAGCCTACCGTTTGGGGACGAAGAGATCGGAGCCGGCGCAAACTTCGCGGCCCAGCCTGGCTCAGGCGCTGCGCTTGTCGAGCTCTATACCAAACGTCTAGGCGATAGTCCGGAAGTGCGAGCGGCGCTGGCAGTGATCTTTGAGGAGGCGCGCACAAACGCAGCAGCGGACATGCTCACGGACAAGGCCCGCAACGCGTATATCCAGCTCGATAAAGCGCTCGCGTTGGGGAACAGTGAGCTGGGAGGCCCGCCGGACGCCGACCGGGAACCGTTTGACCCCGACGCAGCTGTTGAGACATCCGCCGAACTCGGTGTTGATTTCGGTGGCCTCGATCTCGGCGGAGCGATTCTCGCGCCCCTGCGACAGCTTTCGTTCTGGACAATGAAGAAGCGTGCTCGCACGGTGGGAGAGGGAGGGATGCATACGTTCGTGAAGAATCTTCAGAGCGTCTCATCCAAGATTCGCGTGCATTTAATGGGTCATAGCTTCGGTTGCATTGTCATGTCGTCAGTACTGGGTGGGCCGGGCGGCTCGACACCGTTGGTGCGGCCAATCGATTCGTGCGTGCTCGTACAAGGAGCGATGTCACTGTGGTCCTTCGCGCAGGATATTCCGCTATCACCTGGGACCTCCGGCTATTTTCGACGCGTAATCGACGACGGCAAGGTGAGTGGCCCTATTGTCGTAACCATCTCGAGGTTCGACACGGCGGTCGGACGCCTGTATCCGGTTGCCGCAGGGCTGGCCCAGCAGGTTGCCTTTGCGGGTCTGCCCAAATATGGCGCGATTGGTGCATTCGGCATCCACAGGGTCGAGGGAGGTGCAGCCCAAAAGATGCTCCCGGCGGATGTGAACTATCAATTTCAGGCGAGGAAAGTTTACAACCTCGAATCAAGTGAGTTCATTCGAAAGGGTAACGGTCTTTCGGGCGCGCATAGCGACATTGATGGCCCGGAGGTCGCCCATGTTATTTGGCAGGCCGCCAATCCTCTGTAAGGAGACGCGAATGATCGAATCCGAAGGTGAAGCATTCGTGATGGGTATTTCAGCCAGCTCGGGGCGGCCCCTCCCAGCAGTGACCACACAAGGACTGACTGATATGGCAAAGAGAGAGACGATGCCCAATGGAGTACGGTTCAGTCTTGAGACTCGCGCAGCGCCTGCTACGGCCAAGCTGCGCGGCGTGGTTAGGGACATTGAGGACCCGAACAACCTAGCCGAGGCCGGATGGGGTATTCTGTTCGCTCGCGATTGCGACCCAGCGATACGACAGGCGCTGCAGCCTCTGGTCGAACTCCGTAAGAAACAAGCTGGAGATCTCTTCAAGGTTTTCGAAGGGACAAGCGCTCCAGCCCCTGATGAGCTGGCTGTAAAATGGATCAATCGTAATGGTGCAACGCTGGACGTTGTTGACCCCTACAACGGGGTCCCTTATTACTTATTGCTGGTTGGTTCACCGGAATCTATCTCCTTCGAATTTCAATACACCCTCGATATATATTGGGCTGTTGGGCGTCTCTACTTCCCCACGCCTGGTGAATACGCTCGGTACGCAGCTAGTGTCGTCGCTTACGAAACGGCACCTGTCGTGAAAACGAGTCGCCAGATCGCGCTCTTTGCTACGGCACACGACTTTGATCGTGCGACGCAACTGTTCACGGCAAAAGTCGCGGAGCCACTTGCTAAGTCTGACAATCCATACGGTGCCCTGGGGTCAAAGCAACAGTTTGCGCTGCGCAGATTCATGGGGAAGGATGCGACGAAGGAGAACTTTGCCAAAGTCTTGAAGGGGGAAATTAATGGCGGCAGCCCAGCCCTAATCGTAAGTGGCACGCACGGAATGGAATTTGAGCTTGGCGATGCAAGGCAAGCCGAGGAGCAAGGCGCGCTTGTATGTCAGGACTGGCCAGGCTACGGATCGATTGAAGCGGACCATTGGTTCGCGGCTCGGAACGTACCAGAGACTTCCCGGCTCACCGGCGCCATCCACTTCTGTTTCGCCTGCTACAGCGCTGGTTGCCCTCGGGAGGACAATTTTGCGAGAACGGAAGCTGGTCCAAGGCAAATTGCGCATCGTCCAATGATCGCGCGACTTCCTCAGGCAATGCTGGCCCATCCTGGTGGTGGCGCGCTCGCGTCGATAGGGCACATCGATCGCGCGTGGGCATATTCTTTTATATCAAATGGAGGCAAAGGACAGGTTCAAGGCACTCGAGATGTCCTCACAGGAATATTGTCAGGCGATCGAATCGGACATGCGACCGATCAATTCAACATTCGCTGGGCGGCGCTCTCCACCGATCTGACGGAGTCGCTTCACGCCGCTACCCAACCAATCCTTCCACATGCCGCACTCGCCAACCGCTGGATTGCACGCGACGACGCCCGTAACTACATCATCCTGGGTGATCCTGCTGTCAGGCTACGCGTGGGCTACATGCCAATACTCAACGGGTAATTAATACGACGGGAGGAAAGAGAGATGGTCCTATCGATACAGCTGATCGAGCAGCTGATGGCGCAAATTGGAGATCTCTACAGTCAAGGGCGCTATGAGGAGGCGCTCCCGTTAGCCCAACAGGAGCTTGCCATCTACCAGAAGGTGCTCGGCCCTGAGCATCCCAACACAGCAGCCTCGCTCAACAATCTTGCGGAACTCTATCGCGCCACCGGGGCCTATGCGCAGGCGGAGCCGCTCTACCAACAGGCCTTAGCCACCCGCAAAAAAGTGTTCGGCCCGGAGCATCCGGCCACGGCCACCTCGCTCAACAATCTCGCGGAACTCTACCAGACCACCGGCGCCTATGCGCAGGCGGAACCGCTCCTCCAACGGGCGCTCGCCATTCGCGAGCAGGTGCTGGGCCTCGAGCATCCCGACACAGCCACCTCGCTCAACAACCTCGCGGAACTCTACCGCACCACCGGGGCCTATGCGCAGGCGGAGCCGCTCCTCCGAGGGGCGCTCGCCATTCGCGAGCAGGTGCTGGGCCTCGAGCATCCCGACACAGCCACCTCGCTCAACAATCTCGCGGAACTCTACCGCACCACCGGGGCCTATGCGCAGGCGGAGGCGCTCCTCCAACGGGCGCTCGCCGTTCGCGAGCAGGTGCTGGGCCCCGAACATCCCGACACAGCTGCTTCGCTCAACAATCTCGCCCTCCTCTACCACACCACCGGGGCCTATGCGCAGGCGGAGCCGCTCCTCCAACGGGCGCTCGCCATTTCCGAGTGGAACACCGTACATTTTCTCGTCTCCGGCTCAGAAGCGCGGAAGCAGGCTTATTTGTGGGGGCGTGAGTCAAAGGTTCACCTCAATATTTTGGCCTCGCTGGATCATCCGAATCGGCGCAGCACTGCGCTAGGGCTGACGGGGGTGCTACAGTACAAAGGGCGGGTGCTGGATGCGATGTCAAACAGCCTTTCACGCCTGCGCCGGAGCGCGGCGCCGGAGGACCAGGCGCTGTTCGATCAGCTGTCCGCTGTCGCGCAAGAATTCTCGACCCTGACCTTCCGTGGTCCCGAGAACCTGTCCGCCAAAGCCTACCGCGAGCGGTTGGGCGCACTCGCCAAAGCCCAGGAGCGGTTACAAACCGAGCTGTCCTCCCGGAGCGCTGCGCTTCGACAGACTATCCTGCCAATCACGCTCGAAGGCGTGCGCCAGATGCTCCCGGCGGACGCAGTGCTCGTGGAATGGTTTTGCTATCAGCCCTTCGACACGCAAACGAATACCTGGGACGCGCCTCGGTATGTTGCGTACGTACTCAAGCCGACCGGTGATCCAGTGGGGATCGATATGGGCGCTGCGCAGCCCATCGACAATCTGATCCCGGGATTTTGTACGGCGCTGAGTGATCGGGCGAGCACCCACTTCAAGGAAGTATCCGCGGAACTGTTCGAAAAGCTCATCACACCGCTACGTTCCCACTTTGCTCAAAACACACACCTGTTGCTTGCTCCCGATGGGGCCTTGAACCTCCTGCCATTCGCAGCACTCGTGGACGAGCAAGGCGACTATCTGTTTCAGCATGTCGAGCTCACCTATCTCACCAGCGGGCGCGATTTGCTGCGCATGACCAGTGCATCTGCTCCACGTGAAAGCGCCGTCGTGCTGGCTGATCCCAATTATGGTGATCCCCCGCAGGGAACACTGCCTATCGAAACAGGTCTTTCGCCAGTGCGCTCGGCAGATCTCGACCGCGGCGGTCTCCTCTTTAAACCCCTGACGGACACCATGGCCGAAGCAACAGCACTTCAATCGCTGCTCAACCTTGAGGCACAGCACGTACTCACCGGGGATCGCGCCACGGAAGCCAACCTCAGGGAGTTGCATGGCCCGCGTATCTTGCACCTCGCCACGCATGGGTTCTTCCTGAACGACCTGCAGGTGAAGGGAGTTCTCAAACGTGCCGGATTCAGCACTGAACTGGCCCGGCTGCCGTTGGGCGAAAATCCGTTGCTGCGATCGGGGCTCGCACTCGCCGGAGCCAATGTGAGGCGTTCGGGTACAACCGATGATGGCATCTTGACGGCAGCTGAAGCCGCACAGTTGGACTTATTGGGCACACAGCTCGTGGTGCTCTCAGCCTGCGAGACCGGGGTGGGGACCCTGCAAACCGGTGAAGGGGTCTATGGGTTGCGTCGGGCGTTGGTGCTCGCAGGCGCACAGGCACAACTGGTTTCTCTGTGGAAAGTGAACGATGAGGCCACCCGCGAGTTGATGGCCGACTACTACAAGCGCCTCCTAGGAGGTGAAGGGCGCTCGGCGGCACTACGCGCTGTACAGCAAACTATGCTGGCGAATCCAGCCCGCCAACACCCCTGCTATTGGGCCGCCTTCATCCCCATCGGCGATTGGAGACCACTGCCACCAATTGATACATCTATCGCCAGGAAGGGAAGACGGTTCGCGCAACTCTGGAGGTGAGATATAAAAAAAGAATCAGCGGCAAATTTGGTCCAAGATGTGCAACAGCTCAGCGCGCAAGTCGTAGCCCTCTACGGACAAGGAAACTATAAGCAAGCGATCCCGCTAGCGAAACGGGCGCTGGCTATGCGCAAGAACGTATTCGGTCCAGAGCATCAAGATACAGCGACCTCACTTAACAATCTCGCTGGGCTCTATCACGCTACTGGAGCTTATGGGAAGGCCGAGCTGCTCTACCTACGGGCGCGGGCAATCTATACGAAGGTGTGCGGCACTTCACATCCAAACACTGCTGCTTCGCTTGGCAATCTTGCCGAACTATATCGTACCACCGGTGCCTATGCAAAGGCCGAGTTGCTCCACCAACGGGAGCGGGCAATCTATACGAAGGTGCTCGGCTCTGCACATCCGTTCACGGCTACTTCACTGAGCAATCTTGCTGAGCTCTATCGTACTACCGGAGCCTATTCTAAGGCCCAACCGCTCTGCAAAAGGGCCCTGGCCATCCGCACGAAGGTGCTCGGCGCCACACATCCAGACACGGCTACTTCACTTAGTAATCTCGCTGCGCTCTACCACGACACCGGGGCGTATGCGAAGGCCGAGCCGCTCTACCAACGGGCACTCGCCGTCTGTACGAAGGTGATCGGTTCCGCACATCCTGACACCGCTACTTCACTGGACAATCTTGCCGAGCTCTATCGTACTACCGGAGCCTATTCTAAGGCCCAACCGCTCTGCAAAAGGGCCTTGGCCATCCGCACGAAGGTGCTCGGCGTCACACATCCAGACACGGCTACTTCACTTAGTAATCTCGCTGCGCTCTACCATGACACCGGGGCGTATGCGAAGGCCGAGCCGCTCTACCAACGGGCACTCGCCATCTGTACGAAGGCACTTGGTTCTGCGCATCCCGACACGGCACACTCACTCGGCAATCTTGCAGAATTCTATCGTACTACCGGGCAGTACGCGAAAGCCGAGCCGCTCTACCAACAGGCACTCGCCATCTGTACGAAGGTACTTGGTTCCACACATCCGGACACGGCTGCTTCACTTAGTAATCTCGCGGAGCTCTACCACGACACCGGGGTCTACGCAAAGGCCGAGCCGCTCTACCAACAAGCCCTGACCATCCGAACGAAGGTGCTCGGCTCCACACATCCCGACACGGCACGCTCACTCAGTAATCTTGCGGAACTCTATCATGTTACTGGGGCCTACACGAAAGCCCAACCGTTTCACCGGCGGGCCCTGGTCATCCGTAAGAAAGCACTCGGCTCCGCACATCCGGAAACGGCCGCCTCGCTCAGCAATCTCGCAAAGCATTACCATGTCACTGGGAGCTACGCAAAGGCCAAGCCGCTCTACCAACAGGCCCTAGCCATCTACAAGAAGGTGCTCGGTCCCATACATCCAGACACAGCTGCCGCACTCAGTAATATTGCCGTGCTCTATCGCAGCACAGGCAATTACACGAAAGCCAAGCTGCTCTACCAACAGGCGCTAGCCATCTGCACAAAGATGTTGAGCTCCGCACATCCGAGCACAGCTACATCGCTTAACAATCTTGCCGAGCTCTATCGTACCACCGGGGCCTACACGAAGGCCGAGCCGCTCTACCAACAAGCCCTAACCATCCGAACGAAGGTGCTGGGCTCCGCACATCCCGACACGGCACGCTCACTCAGTAATCTTGCGGAGCTTTACCACACTACCGGAGCGTACGCGAATGCCCAGCCGCTTTACGAACGCGCTCAGTCCATCAGGGATAGCAACACCCGTTATTTTCTTCTCTCCGGTTCAGAAGCTCGGAAGCACGCCTATCTGCACCAGCACTTGGGGGATACCTATGTGTGTGTATCAATTTCGTTGGTTCATCCGACTGAACACAGCGTGGCACTGGGACTGACGAGCGTACTGCAGTACAAGGGCCGCGTGTTGGATACGATGTCAGACAGTACCGTTAGATTACGGCACCGCGTGTCGCCGGAAAATAGGGTGCTGTTCGACCAGCTTACTGCTATCGCGCAAGAGTTCTCGACATTGACCTTCCGTGGCCTTGGGAATCTCTCCCCTAAAGCTTACCGCAAGCGTCTGAAGATACTCGCCCAAGAGCAGGAACATCTGCAAACTGAGCTATCCTCACGCAGTGCTGAACTCCGGCAGGCCTTCACACCAGTTACGCTCCAAGGGCTGCGCAAGATGCTCCCGACAGATTCCGCACTGGTGGAGTGGCTCCGCTATGCACCCTATGATCCAAACACGAAATGGAACGAGAGATGGGGTGCGCCGCAGTATATGGCCTATATACTTAAACGCAGTGGGAAACCAGTTGCGATCGATTTAGGCCCCGCCCAGCCCATTGACGATCTCATCCCGGAGTTTCGTACGGCATTGAGTGATCGGGCGAGCACCCACTTCAAGGAAGTGGCCACGGCACTTTTCGAGAAACTCATCACGCCGCTACGTCCTCACTTCGGGCAGAGTAAACAGCTGTTACTCTGTCCCGATGGGTCATTAAACCTGGTGCCCTTCGCAGCACTCGTAGATGAGCACGGTGACTATCTCCTCCAACACTTCGAGCTGACCTATCTCACCAGCGGACGCGATCTACTGCGCATGACCGATGAATCAAAACCTCGTGACAGCGCGGTGGTGCTGGCCGATCCAGATTACGGCACTTCCCCGAGTGCGGGACCACCTGTCGAAACCGCGATTGAGCCGACTCGCGCAGCGGATCTGGACCGCAGCGGTCTTCTATTTAAACCCCTTGTGGGTACCACCGACGAAGCAACTGCGCTTCAATCGCTGCTCAATCTCGATGCAGTGCACATGCTTACGAGAGACCGCGCCACAGAAGCCAACCTTAGGAAACTGTCTGGTCCACGCATCTTACATCTGGCCACCCATGGATTCTTCCTCAACGACCTACAGATGAAAGCAACTATTCGGCATGCCGGTTTCAGTGATGACATGGGTCCGGTGCCTTTAAGTGAAAATCCACTGCTGCGATCAGGCCTAGCACTCGCCGGAGCCAACGCACGGCATTCTGGCACTACAGATGACGGCATCCTCACGGCAGCGGAAGCCGCACAGTTGGATTTGTTGGGTACGCAGCTGGTCGTGCTCTCGGCCTGCGAGACTGGCCTGGGGACAGTACAAAACGGGGAAGGCGTGTATGGATTGCGGCGGGCGCTGGTACTCGCAGGTGCACAGGCACAACTCGTTTCCTTATGGAAAGTGAACGATGAGGCCACCCGTGAGTTGATGGTCGACTACTACAAGCGACTCCTGGCAGGTGAGGGACGGTCAGCTGCATTACGCGCTGTGCAGCAAACCATGCTGGCGAATCCAGCGCGCCAACATCCGTGCTACTGGGCTGCCTTCATCCCCATCGGCAATTGGAGACCACTATTCACCGATTGAGACATCCGTCGCCAGCAAGCAGTGACTGTTCGCGCAACTCAGGAGGCGAGAAATGGAATCAGATGCTTAATCTGACCAAGCATATTCACCTGAAGTTCCCTATCGAGAACGCTAGAGTCCGTCCACAGAAACTTTTTTTCGATGTAGTCCTCCAACTCCGCGCCACCAACACCGGCAAGCCACTCACCTCATTAAGGAATACCGCAGAATAATCTCAATAGCATCACGCTCAGCCCGTCGTCCCCACCTTCTGGGGATAACCTTGTGAACAGATCGACTTGGCCGTATGAATGATCGCGCATGACAGCCGGCTTCGTATGTTGCCCAGTTTTTAGGCATCCGCTCTCTAGTGAACAGGCCACCACGCGTGGTAGGGGTCCTGAAATCCGCTCGTGTCTTGACGCGCGTCATGTGCCTACGACGAACAACCAAAAGGGCAAGCGTGAGGCGATCACCTCAGAGCGGCCAGCCCTGATCGGCAAAACTATAAAGACGGTCGTCACCGAGAATGAGATGGTCGAGTAGCCTGATGCCCAGGAGGTCTCCAGCTTCCCGCAGTCGTGTGGTGAGCATCCGATCTTCGGCACTGGGCGTGGGATCTCCGGAGGGATGATTGTGGACAGCAATGATCGCAGCGGCGTTGAGGAGGATGGCCAGTTTGAAGACTTCACGAGGGTGGACAATGCTCAGAGTGAGTGTGCCGATCGAGACGATGTTCACGCCGATGCTGAGGTTCTTGGCATCGAGACAACAGACGAGGAACTGCTCGCGATCAAGACCAGCAAAGTATGGGCGCAGCGCCGAGGCTGCCGCAGCGGAGTCGCGAAGAACGCCCGATGGAGCCGTGTGACCGCCCTCAGAGACTAGCGTGATCCGGTAGCGCGGAATGAAATGTGGAACGTGAAGGCGGTTGACGGATTGTTTGGCCATGGTGACACCTCCTGAAAGTTGAACGAACTGGCGTTTTCGCAGAGACCGAAGCGCCAGGGCAGGACAACGGAGGTGACAGGGCGGGGACTGCCGAAGCAGCACGGGCGGATGAGCACTCAGCGGCGGCCGTGACAGATCTGTACTGGCGCGGACGCTGCGTCAGACGACCAGTGCGCGGCAGGACACCGCCCATACATGGCAGAACAATCCCGATCGACGATGACCGATACATGCGCCTGTTTTAAATCGATGGGACAGGGACGGAATGGTGCGTTTGGCAGAGCTAAGCGGATCAGAAAGAGCAGGTGCGTTGATGTGGAACAGAATACGAATAGCGTGATGGGGGAAAGTGCGGAGATTGCTTCCCGGGTACGAGACGCGCTGCGCGGCTCACGGTACCGTCACCATGCGCATCACACCTTTCCTTCAGACAATAACGGTGCTGCCCAGGACGCCGTGATTAACTATTCTTTGGTCTGCTGAACATTATTACGCAACGTCCGCTGCTCCGCTCATCCTCACAAAGAAGTGCGAGCTGACCGTTCGATGGCAGAGAACGCTCTCTGCCATCACCGCACCGGCATGCCCCTTTGTTCTCGCCGCCACACTTCAATCAGGTGATCTCCTCGTCTACGTACTTCCAACAGGCTTGCATCAAAAACTGAACCTCACTACATGTCACCCCCGTTTGGCGATGAGTGCGAGCAGAAGTCTCTGCAAACTCGCCACAGAGGCCACTTCACAGAAAGGAAGGGAAGATGGAAGAGGTGATGACGGGAGCGGATGTGCCTAGGGTAAAGACATCAGGTACAGGGACCTTGAGAGGGTGCAGCCGAGGGAATGGGCGTCTGATTGCTGCCGCCTCCAGGCTCCTCGGGGTGGTGGTCCTGTTGGAATCGGACCCGGCCTGGGCCCAGATCACCAAGGTGAACACGGTGATGCAGAACGTGCAAACGGTCCTGACGAGTGTGGCGGTGACCCTCTTTACCGTCGCCATCATGTGGGCGGGGTTCAAGATGGCCTTCAGCCATGCCCAATGGTCCGATGTGAGTAACGTCGTGATCGGTGGCATCTTGGTGGGCGGTGCTGCGGGGATCGCGGCCTGGTTGATCAACTAACATGGACGGCTTTCGCGATCCCATCTTCACCGGCTGCACGAGGCCCGCGATGTTGGGCGGCGTTCCAATCGTGCCGCTGATTCTGATCGGTGGCCTGACCCTGTTGGTATCGGTCTGGCTGTACTACCTCGTGAGCGGCTACGTGTCACTGGGACTCGTCCTGCTCGCGATTCCGATCCTGCTCTGGATGCGCCAAACGACGAAGACGGACGATCAGCGCTTACGCCAAGTGATGATGCGGGCGCGGATGCGACTCCGGCACGGACCGAATCGCGCGACGTGGGGCGCCATTTCTTATAGCCCCCTGTCATGGAAGACCAGACGATCACAGTGGAAGAGTTGAGTGTCTAGAGACCTATGCTCATGAGAACCAGAGCCGCCATTACAAAAGCCGCGGCCGCGCAAATTCCCGCGAGTGATTATATCCCGCTGGGCACGGCGATCACGCCTACCGTCATCACGCTGACCGGCGGCGAGTACCTGGCCTGTTGGAAACTGGACGGAATCACGTTTGAAACAGCCGACCGTTCAGAAGTTCTGCTGCGCAAAGAAGCGCTGCACCAGTTTCTCCGATCCTTGGGCGGCGGGTCCTTCGCCCTCTGGTCCCATAAAATTCGGCGCGTCGTCACCGAGCGGTTGCACGGCACTTCGCCCAATCCGTTCTGCCAAACCTTGAGCGATCGCTACTATCAGTCCTTCACCAAGCATCGACAAATGGCGACGGAGTTGTACCTGTCCCTGCTCTACCGACCATTTCCTTCCAAGGTCGCGAGCTTCTTCACTCGCATGGGCACACGCACCCTGGCCCAACGACGAGAGCACGAGACCGGACAGCTGACCATCCTGGAAGACATGGGCAAACAGCTCGAAGCGAGTCTGAGTCGCTATGGGCCGACACGGCTCGGCACCTATACGAAGCAGGATCTCGTCTACTCCGACCAGCTGGCCTTTCTGAGCTACCTCATCAACGGTGTCTGGGAGGAAATCCCCCTGCGCCGGGCACCGCTGGCCTCGTACCTCCCCTCTTCTCGCCTGCACTTCGGCGACCGAACCGGCATGATGGAAATCTGGCACCCGCACGAACGGAAATTCGCTGGGTTTCTCGACATGCAGGAATACCCGCCGTTCTCCGAGCCGGGTATGAACAACGGGCTGCTCTACAGCGACGCCGAGTACATCGAGACCCAAAGCTTCTCGTGCCTCAACAAGCGTGCGGCCCTCAAATCGCTCGCCACCCAGAAAGGACATTTGATCGCGTCCGAAGATGCAGCGACGCGTGAGATCGAACAGATGGACCAGGCCGCGGACGATCTGCAGAGTGGGCTCATCGACCTGGGCCAGTACCACTACAGCCTGGCCATCTTTGGCCACACGATGGAATCAGTGAGCACCGCGCTCGCCGATGCCCGGGCCGTCTTTCAGGACGGGCCAGGATTCAAGATGGCCCGCGTCGATGTCATCCCCGAATGTGCCTGGTTTGCACAGATCCCGGGTAACTGGAGCCTGCGTCCGCGCGAAGCTGTCATCACGAGCCGGAACTTTGTCTGCCTCAGTCCCTTTCACAACTTCGCCCGTGGCAAACGAGCGGGCAATCCCTGGGGCGAAGCCCTGGCCCTGTTCAAGACCCCGAGCGGGCAGCCCTACTATTTTAATTTCCACGTCTCCCCGGAGGACCGGGATTCGCGCGACGAGAAGTATCCCGGCAACACGTTTATCTGCGGCAGCACCGGGGTAGGCAAAACCGCACTCGAACTCTCCTTGCTGGCCTTTGCCACCAAGTACCAAGGACTCCGCTGCGTGGTCTTCGACAAAGATCGCGGCGCGGAGATCGGCATCCGGGCCATGGGCGGGACGTACCAGTCGCTCAAACGTGGAATGCCGACCGGCTTCAATCCCTTACAGCTCGAACCAAATCCCAACAACTGGCAATTTTGCGAACAGCTCGTGGCCCAACTTGTGAAGCAGCCTGGTGAGGAGATTCCACGGCTTACCGCGAAGGAGCAGAGCGAGATCAGTCATGCGGTACGGACGGTGATGAGTGAAGCGGTCTCACCGGACCTGCGTTGTCTGTCCCTCCTCCGCCAAAACCTCCCAGCCACTGGCGACCAGAGTGTGCGAGCACGGTTGGAGCGATGGACGCGAGGTCACGCGCTGGGCTGGGCATTCGACAATCCAAACGATTCCCACGAGATCAGCGGCGCACGCTTGTTTGGGTACGACTACACGGACTTTCTGGATGATCCCGAGGTCCGCACCCCGATCATGGCCTATCTGCTGCATCTGACCGAACGGCTAATTACCGGTGAGCCCTTCATCTATGTCATGGAGGAATTCTGGAAGCCGCTCCAAGATCCCCTGTTCGCGGACTTCGCCTTCAACAAGCAGAAGACGATCAGGAAACAATCCGGCCTCGGCGTCTTTGTGACGCAATCGCCCTCCGACGTACTGCGTCACCCGATTGGAAAAACGATGGTGGAACAGAGCGTGACCCAAATCTTCTTGCCCAATCCTCGTGCCGATCATGATGATTATGTCCAGGGCTTCAAAGTCACGGAAGCGGAATTTCACATCATCAAGAATCTTGGGGAAGCGAGCCGTCTGTTTCTGGTGAAGCAGGGCCACAGCTCGGCGATCGTGCAATTCGACCTGGGTGGCATGACGGATCTGTTGAATGTGCTCTCCGGCACGACGGACAACGTGACGTTGTTGGATCAGATCAGAGAGGAAGTGGGCGACGATCCCACAGACTGGCTCCCCCTATTCCATGAACGCATCGCGGCGCGGAAACGTCTCCGGCACGAGCACGAAAGAGGAGTTGCGTAGAGAAACCCCATGGGCATGGCGACCTACATCGAGCAGTCAGTGAACAACGCGTTGGACCACTATGTCGTGACAAGCAGCGATGCCGTGATCGGAGTGCTCACGCCGGTCGCCGTAGCCGCCATGACGCTCTATGTGATGTGGACCGGGTTTCAAGTCATGCGCGGCGACGTGCAGGAGCCGGTCACCGCACTCGTCTGGCGCTGGTTTCGTGTGGCGCTCATCACCGGCCTGACGTTGAACGGACCGCAGTATCGGAGCCTCGTGAAGGAAGGGTTGGATGGGATTCAAGAAGCCTTTGCTTCTGCCTTCGGCGGAGTCCTCTCGATGGGAGGGACGATCGACCAGATGGCGGACCCCTTCACGACGCTCATGGAAACCCTGTTCACCGAAGCCAGTTCTGGATTGGTTCCGCAATTCTCACTCTTCATCGCGGGCGCCATCTGCGCCACAGCGTCGATTGTGATGGCCTTCGTCGCGATGGGGCTCTTTCTCGTCGCAAAAGTCAGCCTCGCCCTGCTGCTCTCGGTCGGGCCGGCCTTCATCTTCTGCGCGATGTTTCCCGTGACGCAGCGCTATGCGGAGAACTGGCTGTCCAGCGCGCTGGTCGCCGTCTTCACCAATGTCCTCATCATGGCGGTCATCACGTTTCTGGCAAGCCTCCTGCGGAACGCCTGTCTGCGCGTACTAAGTGCCTACTCCGCAGCGTCGATCCTGGCAGATGTCGTCGGGCTCCTTTTCCTCTCTATCACCGCCGCCTACGTCTTGCTCCATGTCGCCTCGCTAGGAGCGAGTTTGGCCGGAGGCCTCTCGTTGGGAAATCCAGGCGGGGACGCCACCAGGAGTGGAATGCTACTCGTCCATAGTGTCACGTCCGGTCTAAGTCGGTTTCTACCGCTCGCCCTGGCCTCAACCGGCGGGTCTTTGAGTGGACCGCGAACCGGGGCAGCCCGCGCCCTGCTGAGCGCGCTCCCTGCCGGGGATTCCCAGCCAGGAAGTGACCTCTATCAACGGGCCTCGTTGGAGCGGTTACGCAACAGCGTCTCGCGAAAGGAGTAAGGCATGTCCCGCATGAAACGCACAGTGATCGCGATCAGCTTGGTCCTCATGGTCATCGTTGGCCCGGAGCCAAAATCCCAAGCCGGAGGAATCCCCGTCATCGACACGGCCAATCTCGTGCAATCAATCGTGCAGGCCCTGGCCTGGATCCAACAGTTCCAGCAGATGCAGCAACAGATCCTTCAAGCCGACCAACAAATTCACGCGATCATGGGCTCGCGCAACATGGGCAGTCTCATGAACAACCTCACCCTCGCCGGGGTCGTCCCCTCCGACGTCAACGCCGTGTACCACGCCATTCGGTCCGGCGGGGTCCAGGGCTTGACCGCGGCGGCGCAGATCATCCGTCACAACCGCATGATCTACAACTGCGAGGGCAAAACCGGCGACGCGCTGCGCATCTGTCAGAACATGCTGAACCAGACGCCCCAAAGTCAGGCCTATTACGCGAACACCTATCAAATGTTGCTCGGACGGATGCAACAAATCCGGGCCTTGACGACCCGCATCAATCAGACCGAGGACGAAAAGGGAATTCTGGAACTCAATGGCCGGATCGCTGCGGAGCAAGCGCAGGTGAGCAACGACACGAATCGCATTCTGACGATGAAATCAATGATCGAGGCGGAGGAAAAAGCCGCGCAACAGGAACAGCAGGAACGTGTCCTCAAGATGTTGGCTCCCGGCACGTCCCGGACCTTCGACCACATGACTCCCTGGACGCCCTAGACCTGCCAACAGGCAGGAGGCTGAAGGCAAGAGGCGTAAGGCAAAGGGCAAAAGGATAGAAACGATGACCGAGAAGCAGACGGACCCTTCACTCGTGAACGCGGCGGACGAACTGCAATTCTACGATCAAGGCCGGGACTGGGATACCGACTGGCGGCTGCGATTGGAGGCGTCGGAACGAAAAGCCTGGTGGGTCGCGGGCACCGCCTGCGCCCTGGCGGTGATCTTGGGAATAGGGCTCGCCTGTCTCGCTCCCTTCAAGACCACCGTGCCCTATGTCTTCGCGATCGATCGCGCCACCGGCAACGTGGAGCTGGTGAGCGCGGCGGATGATCGGACCGTGCTGGGGTATCAGGAATTGCTCGATAAACATTGGACGCAGAAATACGTGATCGCGCGAGAGTCCTACTCGTACCGGCTGCTCCAAGCCGACTACGACCAGGTCTTGGCGATGAGTACGGATGAGATCGGTCGCGACTACGCGAGCCTCTTTGACGGGGTCCATGCCCGCGATAAGCAGTTGGGGACCGGCATCGAATGGCGCGTGAACGTGTTGAGCGTCACGGTCCACAGCGATGCAATTGGGCCGAAGGCCACGGTGCGGTTTGAGAAGCAGGTGAAACGGACAGACGCGCACAGCCTTGAGCCGCCGCAGTATTTCATCGCGACGGTCTCCTACGAGTACCGCCACACGATGAAGGGCCAAGAAAAGGATCTGATCCAGAACCCGCTCGGCTACAAAGTGACGGGCTATCGAGTGGACGCGGAAATCGGGACGATCACGCCGCCGACAGCCGTCCTCTCGATGGTCGAGAAGAAATAGGGAGGCATGGTCATGCACGCCACGAAGAAACACACAGGATCAATCACGGCATGGCTCATCGTCGCCCTCCTCTGTTCAGGAGCCTCGTCTGACGCGGCGGAGATTCCAGCGCCGGGCGACGGAGATCAACGAGTCCGGTACGTGACCTATCAGAAGGACGAAGTGACCAAAGTCACAGTCCGCCGTGGTGTCGTGACCCGCATCGTGTTGGGAGACGATGAACGCATCGTCATCGCCGGCAGCGGCTTTCTCGCGGACTGTGCGAAGCCGGAAGCGGAATGGTGCATCAGGGCCGATGTCGGCACTAATCAGGTCTGGGTGAAGCCCAAGGATCATGCGACGCACAACAATCTGGAGATCCGCACGGACAAGCGGGACTACAGTCTGGAGTTCACCGTCGTAGGAGACCATCGAGTCGAACGGAAGCAGAACGCCGGACAGGGGCAGCATGGAAAAGATGAGCCGATGTACCGCGTGATCTTCCGACATCCCCTGGTCCCGCCAAACCCTGCTGCCATGACGGCGATGCAAGCTTCAGCCCATCGTGCCAAGCACGCGCGCGACAAGGCCGACCTCCTCACTGAGCGGCTGAATTCGTTTGTCCCCGAACCGCGCAATTGGTCCTATTCAATGGAGGTGCTTCCAGGCGGCGAAGACATTTCTCCAACCCTCGTGTTCGATGACGGCCGCTTCACCTATTTTCTGTTTCCTCCCAATCGGGAGATCCCCGCCATCTTCTACTTCTCGCCATTAGGCGAAGAGACCCGCATCAATTTCCACATGGAGAAGGACCTCGCCGTCGTACAGCGGATGGGGCGGCGGTTTGTGTTGCGCTTGGGCGATGCCGTGGTCGGCATCTGGAATGACGCTTACGACAAGACCGGGGTGCCCGCCATCGAGGGGACCACCGTCTCGGGCATCACTAGGACGCTGCGCTGAGAAACAAACATGGAACATTCACAAGAATCCAGGGAGCGAGCTGAGCAGAAACCTCCCATCGTTGATGGAATTGTGTCGGTCAACCACCAGGCCGGTGGCAGGAACGAGACAGCCGCGCGCGTGGCGTTTCTTGTCGTGATGGCCATTGTGGTCGTCGTGGGACTCGTCTTCGCGGCCAATACCTATAGTGCGAAGCGGAAGGCGGAAGCCACCAACGAGCAACGGGCGGCGAAGGTGGAGAACAAACCGGCCCAGATCGGACTGAAGCGGGTCTTCGAGACTGATCCCTTTCCACCCCAACACACAACAGCACTCGTGCGGTCGACCAGCCCGTCTCCTGTCACGTCTGCTGACCATGTAATGGGATCGCCCCGCGACAGAGGAATCGATGAGGGAAGCCGACCCATGGCACTTGGTCCTGACCAGACTCAAGACAACCATTCACTCGGCAGACGTTCTTCCAGTCGGTTCGGTGGCGAGGTCCTTGTGACGAACTCCCCTGCTTCGGATAGTCCACGGACTCAACAAGCGGGAACCGGACCAGACGCGGCCATTTCCTTGGTACGCGAGCTCCTCAACGGCGCGAGACAGCCGGAGACAGGGTCCGGGAGCATGCTGGGCGGATCAGCGATGCCTGTCAGCACGGCGGCAGACGCAGGAAGCTCGACGCCATCGTCGATTGGGTACATGGGCGGACCCAGCGGCCCTTCGATTGGCGTGACGAGCGTCGGTCTCGCGGCGCCACCCGGTCCTGCGGCCAGCGGAGCCGGTCTCATCGGTGGGCTCCTGACACCATCGGACACCCCAAGAGTCCAAGCCGGTCTCTTGGGTGATCGTAATCTCATCTTGCCGAAAGGCCGAACGATCGACTGCGCCTTGACCGTGCGGGTGATCAATGAAGTCGCTGGCATGGCGACCTGTGTCTTGAACAGCGATGTCTACAGCGACAACGGTCGCGTCGTCCTCTTAGAACGAGGATCGGAAGCGGTCGGCGAATATGCGGCGACGATGGCACAGGGCCAGCGCCGCCTCTTTCTCCTCTGGACGAGGGTCAAGACCCCGACGGGTGTCGTGATCAATCTGAACTCGCCTGCCGCTGATGCCCTGGGCACCTCAGGGCTGGTGGGCCATGTCGATAACCATTGGTGGGACCGGCTGGGCGCGGCCTTTCTCCTCTCCCTCGTGCAGGACGGCATTGGTTTGGCCACCGCAACGCAGGCCGGCGGCGGAGGCGCACAGAGTCTGGGAATCTATCAACATTCCGCCACGACCGGGAACCGGATGGCGGAACTCATCCTGCAATCGACCATTAACATCAAACCCACGCTCTACAAGAACCAGGGCGACCGCGGGACCATCTTCGTCGCGCGGGATCTGGATTTCAGTACCGTCTATGAACTACACCCCCACTGACCTGCTCGCGCACGACACGATGGTGCGTGAGTTGTTGCGGCCCTTGCTTCGGTACCTCGCGCTCCCTGGCGCGACCGAGATCGTGGTCAATCGACCACAGGAAGTCTATATCGAGGTCGGCGCAACCTGGCAGCATCACCGCTCACCAGACCTGACCCTGGATCGACTCACCGCGCTCGCCACGGCCATCGCGACTGCGACCGAGCAGGAAATAGGCCCGCACCACCCGATTCTCTCCGCCATGTTGCCCGATGGGGAACGGGTGCAAATCGTGCTGCCACCGGCAGTGGAATTGGGAACCATCTCTATCTCGATTCGGCGTCCAAGCGCGTGGATCAAGACCCTTGCTGAGTATGAGGCGGAAGGAGCGTTCAGCCGCTATGTCTGGGCTAAGGCGGTGACGCTGGATCGTCGCGCTTCCGAGCTCGATCCCATCGAGCGACAGCTCGTACAGTATCTGACCGATCGTCACTTGGGTCGCTTCATTCGGGCAGCTGTGGTGGCGAAAAAGAATATTGCCGTCGTGGGGGACACCGGCTCCGGCAAAACCACCCTCATGAAATCGATCTGTCAGACGATCCCGGTGCAGGAACGGCTCATCACGATCGAAGATGTGCGCGAATTGCTGCTCACCCAGCACGGCAACCGGGTGCATCTCTTGTACGCCAAAGAAGGACAGGGAGCTGCAACCATCACCCCGTCGGAATTGATCGCCTCCACGCTCCGCATGAAGCCGGACCGGGTACTCCTCGCCGAGTTGCGCGGGGGAGAAGCGTTCGACTTCCTCAAACTGCTCACCACCGGCCACAGTGGATCGATTACCTCCTACCACGCGGAGTCCTGTGCCCTCGCGGCCGAACGCTATGTGTTCATGTGCAAAGAGCACGAACAGGCGGCGACCTATGATGTGCCGACCCTCAAGCGTCTGGTGGCCTTGACCATCGACGTGATCATTCATGTGGTCGCGCAGAATCACTACGACGAGGATGGACGGCCGATCAGAAAAGACCGCTACGTGGCGGAAGTTCATTATGACCCGATCGCGAAACTCGTGGCGCGATTCGGAGAAGCCACTCTGGTGAGGGCGTAGAGGAACCGATGTCACGCAAGAGCATGCGGATCGCAGTCTCCTTGTTGCTCTATCTCCCGCTTGGACTCTGCGGAGCGGATGCGCTCGCCGGGGCCGTCTTCACGCTCGCGAACAAACAGATGCCAACAGAGCTCTCCCTGACCAGCTGGCCCGACTCCTGGCAAATCTATGGTGAGGATCCAGTGCAGCGGAAGCGACTGCAATTCTCCGCCGCGGTCGGCGGATTCGTCGGATTGGGTCTCCCGGCACTCGTCTGGTTATCCCTGACCAACCAAAAGAAACCGCTCCATGGCGAGGCGCGCTTTGCCTCTCATGATGAAATTCACCAGGCCGGGCTCTATGGAGAGCGTGGTGTGATCGTAGGAAAAGTCGGACGGCGGTACTTGGTCTATGGCGGCCAGGAATTCGTGTTGTTGGCGGCACCGACCAGATCGGGTAAAGGCGTGAGCATCGTGCTCCCGAACCTGCTCCATTATGACGAGTCCGTCGTGGTCTTGGACATCAAGATGGAGAACTTTGCCTATACGTCGAAGTTCCGACAGGCGCACGGCCAGCACGTCTACCTGTTCAATCCCTTTACCACGGATGGCCAGACCCATCGTTGGAACCCATTAGATGGGGTTGATCGCGACCTGAATCGCCGAGTGGGCGAGATCCAAGCCATCGGGCAGGTGCTCTATCCGACGGAGCAGATCAAAGATGCGTTCTGGAACGAGTCCGCCCGCAATCTCTTCCTCGGCCTGACCCTCTCGATAATGGAGACTCCGTCACTGCCTTGCAGTCTCGGGGAAGTGCTCCGCCAGGCTTCCGGCAAGGGCCAGCCCATCAAGGACTACCTGCAAGACCTCATCAGCACCAGGGCTAAGAGTGATACCCCACTGAGTGACGACTGTACAGCGGCGTTACACCGGTTCTGCGCGACCAGCGAGAATACCATGGCGAGCATTCTCGCGACCCTGACGGCTCCCCTCACTATCTTCAGTAATCCCATCGTCGATGCGGCGACGAGTGCGACGGACTTCGACCTGAAACAGGTGCGCGCGCAACGAATGTCGATCTATGTCGGCATTCCGGCCAATCGGCTCAGCGATGCGGCGTTGCTGGTCAACCTGTTCTTCTCCCAACTGATTCACTACAACACCATCGACTTGCCAGCCACGAATCCTAGCTTGAAGCACCAGTGTTTGGTGATCCTCGATGAGTTCCCGGCCATCGGACGAGTGAACATTCTCGCGAAGGCCGTCGGCTTCATGGCCGGCTACAATCTGCGTCTGCTCCCGATCATTCAGAGTCTTTCGCAGCTCGAATCGGTCTATGGGGAAAAGGACGCGCGCGCCTTCGTCACGAACCATGCCTGCCAGATCCTCTTTGCCCCTCGCGAACAACGAGACGCGCAGCACTATTCCCAGATGCTCGGCACCTATACGGCCGAGGCGATCTCGACCGGCACAAGCCGACCACTCGCCTGGGGGAACGGCAAACAAGCGTCCTCCAGTTCCACCCGTTCGGAACAGGCGCGGCCTCTGCTCCTGCCACAGGAAGTAAAGGAACTCGGGGACCAGCGAGCGATCATCAATCTGATGCATACGAAGCCGATTCTCTGCGACAAGGCCCGGTTCTATGCCGAGCCTGTCTTCATCGATCGTTTGAAGCGCGTCAGTCCATCCCTCGCGTCGGTCGGAAAGCGGATGCCGACTCAAGCTGAACTCGAAGAGGCAGCGTTCGTGCGCCGGGAGCTGTCCGTGGAGATTCCCCGGCTCGACCTGGAACCCCATCGCGCGAAAGTGGAACGACGGGTGCGCCCAGTCCAACCGGATGAGCCGATCGACCTGTCGAGGCTGGCAATAGACCTCACCACCCTGCCGCCGGTTGTGCCACGCGACACGCCGACGCCTGAAGAAGTGAACAATCTGGTCGATGCCTTTGTCGCCCAGCTGCAATGGACCGACAAGGTCTATGACAACATCTCAGAGAAGATGAGTCCTGAGAGCGAAGAAGGAAAAGGCCAAAGAGCAGAGAAGCACGTTGATCGGTCCTTAAGGGATCGAGACAGAGAAGAGAGGGACGTATGACGACATCTATGAAAACACAGGCACGACTTCATGTGCTTGTGATTCTGATCGCCTGCACCACGACGCTGGCTTGTGTGCAGAAACCAGTCGTGCCATCCGGTGCGGCTCGCGTGCCCATCAACAGCGACGAGCTGATTCAGCAATACCGCGAGCGGGTGAAGAGCGACCAGCGCGAGAAGCAGGAGCGGAGTCTCCTCACCCGGCAGGTGGACAGCCTCACCCAACAGGTCCAGGAGTTGAATACCGCACTGACGCTCGTGCAACTCCAACAGCAAGAACTGGCCAAGGGCAAATCTCGGTTTAGCCCCACGATGACAAAAACAGCACTTACGAGCAACCCACTTTCCCCAGAGTCGAGAGGGCCACTGACGAACACCCCGCTACCCCGTGAAGGTGACGATTCTCTGGCTACCTCTGATCAGAGCCTGTCACGGACCGAGACGGCGAATAGTGAAGAAGAGCGATCGTCTTCGCTGGGACCTGCCCGCAGCATGCAACGATCAGCAGCGCCGTCCCCCTCCCCTCCACATCAGATACACGAAGAGCCGACCGACTCGTGGAGACCACGGGTCATCGAGTTGAGTGAACGGGAACAGATCGAACTGCACCGACACAGCATCATCTTCCGAGTGTCGGAACGGACAGGTCGATCTGAGTTTCGTCCCAGCAAGCCTCTGCAATCCCACCTGAAACAGATCATGAGCCGTGGTCCTTGCCTGCATGTGCGCGGGTACACGGACGGAGACAAGGATCTCTGGATCGAACGTGAGACAGCCAAGCAACGGGCGCACAAGGCCCGCGCCTATCTCATCGCGCAGGGCTATGACCCAAACCACATCGAGATCACCATCGTCCCGATCGGGCAACATGTGGCCGACAATGCGACGAAGAAAGGTCGGGCGAAGAACCGACGGGTGGAGATTGAAGTGAAGGAGCACAATCCGGCCTCCATCTGGCCGCAGTGGTACGGATAGGAGAGAGGAATGGATACCATGAACGAAATCGGAGTCGAGGAGCAACAAGCAACCAAACTGACCGACGAGCCGAAGCCTGCAAACGTCAATCAGGACAAGAATGCTGAACAACCACGGCTGAATCAGCGCCGTGACGCTGCCGAATCCTTGCGGAAGCGCTTCATCGAGGCCGGCGAGCAATTCTATTACCGCACGGCGCCCGGCGAGCCGACGAAGATCGCATTTACGGATCACGGAAAGCGCCTGGTCACGGAACATGACGACCCGAGCGTCATTCAGGGAATGGTCCTCCGGGCCAAAGGCAAGGGCTGGACCACCGTACGGGTGAACGGCACCACTGAGTTCAAAACGGAAGCCTGGGTGCAAGCGACGATCGCCGGACTCGATGTGGAGGGCTATACCCCGCGTGGGATCGACTTGGCGCGAGCGGAAGACCGGAGAGATCAGCGGCCACTTCGAAGCAAGACGGCACAGTACCCGGTTGATCGCAATGCCTCACATGATCGGGCAACGGATGGCCATGTCAGAAAGTCGGAGCAGCCCTTAAGCCCAGGCAAACAGGTGGCGGTGACCACACTTGAAGCGATTCTGAAGGCGCGGGGCGACTCGCCCACGATGATCGCAGCAGCCGTCGAGGAAGCGAAGGCCCGCTTGCAGGGCGAACGAGTTGTGGTGGGTACCGTCGTCGCTCACGGCATCGCCCATTACGACCACAACATCCAGAATGCCAAGAGCTATTTCGTGAAGCTGGCGACAGACCGTGGTGAACGCGAAGTCTGGGGCATCGACCTGGGCCGCGCGTTTCAAGAAGGGAAGGCGCAACGGGCTGATGCGGTGGCGCTGGTGCAACAGGCACATGAACCCGTGACCGTCAAAGTTCCCGTACAGGATGGTTCCGGTACATCAATCGGCGCAACTTCACAACAAGCGACCCGCAATCGCTGGGAGGTCGTCAAGCTGGAATCTCTCGGGGTCCGTGAACAGGATCACCTGAAAGAGGCGGCGCGTGCCAACACCCAAGAACCGGTCGTGCCTCGGTACGACCACACAGCAGCGCGGACCGATGTCACGCCAAATGCCACCAGGAGCCCTGTCTTGGAGCGGACCAGAGGGGGCCGGTGACTCAAGGCATCGAGAACATATCCCAGAATTGTATGGAGGTGACCCATGAATTGGTGGAAGAGACGTGACTGGATCGCGGTCCTTGTGAGTGTGGGTCTTCTCGCCATCGCCCATGATGCGCCGGCACAAACAGCGCCGAAACCGTCCTTCTTGGA
The DNA here is from genome assembly GCA_019636945.1 of Nitrospira sp. GTDB lineage: Bacteria > Nitrospirota > Nitrospiria > Nitrospirales > Nitrospiraceae > Nitrospira_D. The sequence goes on from JAHBWO010000017.1 coordinate 43,882, forward strand.
GGGCGACGTCAGGCTGGCCTGTGAATGTCTGCTATGCTTAGCAGCGGGCCCACAGGCGCCGAAAGAATGCCAAGCCGCGCTCACAAAGTACTACATGATCCAAGCAGGGAACCCGTTCAAAACCATGGTCATGCGAAGAAACTTCCTCCAGCTCTGCCCCAAGCAATAGCCCAGTCACCAGGACTTCTCGACATCGGTACGGCGTCTCCGGACGCGTTGCCTCGCAGTATGCCTCAACAAGGGCAAACCCTCCTTCCCAGGTGCCCACTTTTGTACGCCAACGCCACAGTGGCATGAAGCACCAATAGCGCATATTCCATTATTTATATTTAATTAGTATTACATACTTTAGTTATCCCATCTTGCGTAGAACATCTCGTACCTCAAGGGAATGGTCTCAAAACCTGTCCTTCCGCATAACTACTACTACGCCACGCGCCTTCTTCGTCTCCTGTTAGGACAACCACAGGGAAAAGAGGGGCGCTCGTATGGCGTGAGGAATCCCGGGTCAACACGTATCGGAGGAAAGGAAGGACACACCATTATGCAGAAAGATCGATTGGCGACGCTCACGATGGATATTGTTGTGAACCATCCGACCAAGTGTACGGCCCTCGCTGATGTCCATTCGAAGCTCAGTCCCTGGGCGCAGGCTGAGTGGGAACGTGCACGCAAAGGCGTATCCATCACCGACCGGGCGGCGCGTCTTGGTCACTCGGTCCGGGAACAGCGTCGCTGCGACGAGAGTCTGATCCAACACATTTTCGCCACGCTCGATGGACGGACGTTCGTGGTCCTCAATGCCACCTATTGCTTCATGACGCAACGGATGCTGGATCGGAAGACCGGGCGACGCATTCCTCCGGACG
>JAHBWO010000170.1 GCA_019636945.1 Nitrospira sp.
GCTCTACGTCGCAAAGTTTGCCAAGGCGGTGTATGTGCTTCATGTGTTCCAGAAGAAAACGCAGAAGACCAGGAGGGACGACATTGCACTGGCACGTGAGCGGTATCGCATGATCGGAGAACGGACATGAAAAAGAAAATGACCAAATCGAGCGGCAATGTCTTTCTGGATCTTGGGTTTGATCCAGCTGAAGCGGCAGTGCTTCAAATGCGGTCTAACTTAATGAGCGATCTTCGTCTCTACATCGAAAAACATAAGCTGACTCAAGCCGAAGCCGCCAAGCGACTTGGGATTTCGCAATCACGTGTGTCCGATCTCGTCCGTGGGAAATGGGACAAATTCAGCCTCGAAATGCTCATTACGCTTGAGGCTCGACTCGGGCGTACAATTCGAGTTGAATTCGCAGCCTGATTTGGGCTGCCCTCAACCTTCTTATTTCTGCGAATACCACCGATAGCCTTTGTTTTCGGTGAACTGGGCTTTCGGGGCGCCGCCGGGTTTTTCTAGTAGCAGCACTTTGAAGTCTTGAAGACCGAACCAGGCCGGGTCAGCGAGGTCGTGGTAGTGGAGGCCCTGCAGCTTGAGCAGCATGTCACCCAAGGCCTGTTGCAATTCCTTCTCGCTGTAGGCTCGTACGGCGAAGGGACGATTGATCGACTGACAAAATCGCTGGATGGTATAAGTGGCGCCGGTGCAGAGAACTTTTGTGTCTGGCTTGAGGCCGAGAAACTGTGGGAGTGACAGATAGCGTTCTTGGAACCCCAGCCAGCGGACAGCTTGGCGCAGGTGACTGTATTGCACCTCGTACTCGGTATGTCCCGGGAGCTTCACGGGGGCAGGCCATCCCTCTTCGATGCCGAACTCGGTCAGAAAGGCTCGACCACCTGGTTTGAGGACCCGCCACAATTCAGCGACAAACCGAATCGGTCCTACGTTGAAGATCACCGAGTCCGGTGGATTGGTTTCGATGGGCAGGCGAAGCCGTCGGATCCAATCAAGGGCTTCTTGATGTTGGGCGGTCGCTCCGCTCCCTGAGATTAGTTCCTGCTTGGTCAGTTGGACTGGTGTCATGTCGGCCATGTTCTCGTTGTCGATGACGAGATCGATGGAACGATCAGCCAGCGGTAGCTGTTCAGCATTGGCTCTGGTGCCGGTGACATTCCATCCGCCCGCTTTGGCTCGTGCGATCTGGAGATTGAGGAATGGCTGCGTGATATCGAGTGAGAGATAACTGATCCCCTGCTTCTCGAACGGGAGGAGATCCTTTCCTAGTTCTTGCGCGAGGTACCCGAGGCCGCCACCGATCTCCAGCAGGACTTTCGGTTTAGGAGCGAACCAACCGAGTCGCCTGAGCTGTCGCATGAGCAGTCGACCGTAGGTCAGACCGTCCAAGGCCTCGCTTGGTTCCCGGAAGAGATGAGAGACGGTGGTTTCAATCAAATCAAAATGGCCGTCGTCTCTCGAGCTTTCGGTCAGCTCGTGGTGATGGAATTCTTCCAGGTGGTGCTCGCCTTCAAAGCCTTCTTGCCCTGACCAGCCTTCTCGGACCTGTTGGAGCAGCACATCCCACTTGGCCTTGTGCCGGTGGCCTCCGGGTGGTTCAGTCCCGTAATAGCAGAGGGAGTAGTTGGGGGTTGCCCACCGTTCTAAGTGCCAGGATCCGGGTTGCCCATCGGGCCCACAGATCCTGGTGCCATATTGCTCAAGAAGCGTTCCCACGGCGGTATGGCCGTTCATGGCCTTGAGTAGGTCCAACCCAGTGCGGTTCAATCGGATCAACGGGAGGTCGTCATCGAGTGGAGCCAACCACCATTCGTCGGGCTGATGTTGGTAGGCAACAAGGTCCGGAATATGCCAGGCCAAGAGGGTCAGTGTGTCTCCGGTCAAGGATAGAGGATTACGGATGGCGGCCACAGCCTTCATAGTCATGGGCTTTCTGTGTCAGATACTCGGACAATCGGTAAGCTACAGGAGCGGTCAGCACCTCTGCAAGCGGACAATGGATGCTGCCTTACAGGCGAGCGGGGGTTGATGAGTCATCGGTCACAATCAGCTGGCCTCGCATGATGGGATGGATCCCACAATGATAGGCATAGCGACCTGGGGGTAGGCCCGGGATCGTGAACTGTCCTCCCGGTGGAACGGTCCCTGAATTAAAGAGACAGGAGTTTTCGTCCTGTAGACAGCCATTGTGGGTGACAGTGTGGTGTGTTGGTGTCGGATTCTCCCAGCGGATGGGTGTGCCGCTCACCACGGTCGCGGCAGCCGGGACGTAATAGGGTGAGCCATTTTCCATGAGAATTTCTGTGGCTGGGGAGAAATCGAGGGACGGCCCTCCCACAGTAGCCACGATCCCCAGGGCGATGGTCAGGATGTGCAGTCGGTTCACGGGGAAATGCTCCTCAATGCGTTGTCTCAGTGATGGATAAGAGCCATAATGATGGCCGAGGATTCAGCCGTACTCCCTCTGGGCCCTCATCATAGCATGCCGCCACCGAGGGTTTGATGGGTCTCTGGATGATGCCTGCCAGCCATTATCTTTTCCCGTCGTCGGCAGTACGCGCATTTCTATTGAACCCAAAGTAATGAAAGCCGCAGAGGGTCGTAGAAATCCTGAGCGAGGTGGTTGCAAGAGCCTGTTCGTTCATGCTAGATGGAGGCCGTTGCGCCGCGCTGAAACGAAGAGGAGGGATCGGAATGGCGAACAAAAAGAAGAAAGCCGTCGCGAAAGCGTCGTCAAAGACAAAGAAAGCTGCACCGCTGCCGAAGAAAAAAGCAGCCGCCAAGAAAGTCGTAGCCAAGAAGGCCGTGGTGAAGAAGGCTGTGAAGAAGCGTGCGGTGGTCAAGGCGTCCAAACCCGCCCCAAAGAAGAAACCGGCGGCCAAGAAGCCAGCCGGTAAATCAGCGAAGAAAGCGGTTACCAAATCAGCCAAGAAGACACCCCAGAAGTCCATCCCTTCGAGCGCACCAGCCAAGCCTGTTGCGGATGAAGAGGAGATGGCACCGCGAAAGGCCGTCTCGGTGAAACCGGCCATGCCGATGGAGCCGGAAGAGGCTGATTTGGAAGATGAGGATGTCGTTGATGATGAGTTAGAGATGGAGGATGAGCTCGACGAAGATGATGTTCGGGATGAGTTGGATCTCGATACGGATGATGACGGAGATGAGCTCATCGATAAGTCCGAAGAGTTGCTGGACGACGATTATCGACATAGTTAATCGTCCAGAGTTTGGTGGTAGTCCGACGACAGATTTTGCTCGCGCCGTTCCATGCGCAGCGCCTATCGCAGGGGCAGGGCTGTCGGCATCGGTCTCAATCGTGGTGAGTTCTATCGCTGCTGGAATGCGGGTCGTTCCAGCAGCGGGCTTTGGGCGCTTGTTCAATATCTACTCGTTCTTCACCTGCAAGGTGAGTCTCTCCGACGGTTGTTCCTCTCAGGGTTTGTGTCGAGTCCCATGGTAAGCATCGGAAGGGTTTTAAGCGGGGTGGTTTTCGCGGCCATCGTTGTGATCAGTGTTGGCTTGTCTGAAGTCGGCGCCGCTTGTGTCGTCGAGGAAGGATCGCTAGAAAAACGAGAGGCTGGCCTTGTCCTCCATCTCTCACCCACCTGTACGCAGGTTGAACGCGAAGCGCATATCGTGCGTAGTGAAAGAATTGTGGAGACACTCGAGAGAGGGCACCCGGTCGATCTTGTTGGAGTGATTGTTCAGGGGGATGTCCTGTTTGATCGCCTCGTTCCCCAGTCAGCACCCCGATCATCAATGGCATCCGAGCCTCCGAGTCAAAGCAAGCCTGCCCGGAGCCAGGAGGAACGACTGGTTCGTGCGGGACTGAGCATACGAGACTCCGTGGTCCAAGGAGCGGTACGCCACCGTTCGGTCACCGGTACCCTGCGGTTTGAAAGACCTGTGGACTTGCAGGGAACTCGATTTAAAGAGGGGGTGGATCTCTCCTGGTCGGTGTTTCAGGAAGCGGTGGAGCTGTCTGGGGCTGTCTTTGAAAAAGAGGCACATTTTGTTCAAGGACAATTCGTCGGTCCGTTGGCCTGTCGAGAGACCAGGTTCGGTCCGAGTACGAGATTTCACCGGTCGAGGTTTCAAAGTTCCATGGACTGTACCGGCGCACTCTTCGACGGGACGGCAGAATTTTTGGAAGTCACGAGTGAACAGTCGGTGGAGTTTGAACGGTCGAGGTTCGGCTCGGGGGTGGGGTTTTCAGGGAGCCGTTTCAAAAGTCGTCTCAGTTTTCGCGACGCGATCTTCAGCCGCGAGACCTTCTTTACCTTTACGGTCTTCGAGGGGGAGACGATGTTTACCGGCGCCCAATTTTTAGGGGCCGCAGATTTTTCGAATGCCGAGTTCAAGCGACAAGACGACCTGGCTCGGGCACGCTTCGACCATCCACCGCTGCTCGCTCAGGCGACGCGGCTGGAGCCTCCCCAGTCTGACGGCTTTTTTCAGACCAAGAACGGCCAGTATGTTCTCACGTTCGGGTTGCTCGTCACGGCAGCTCTGCTCGTGGCTTATGCGATCAAGCTCAAATGAGCACTTTTGTTTATCCCCAATATATAGAATCAGACTTGCTCGCCTCCCCATAAGTTGATATAAACAGGCCGTGGAATCCCAAGCCGACGGGTTTGAGCAAACAGAGCTGCCGTATAAGGTCCGTATCGAAAACTTCGAAGGACCGTTGGACCTCCTCCTGCATCTCATCAAGAAAAACGAGATCAATATCTACGATATTCCGGTCGCCATGATTACCCAGCAGTACATCGAGTACCTGGAGGCGATGGAGGAACTCAATCTCAATGTCGCAGGAGATTTTTTGGTGATGGCGGCGACGCTGTTGCAAATCAAGTCCAAGATGTTGTTGCCGGCCGACGAGGCAATCGACGACGAAGAGGAAGGGCCGGACCCACGGGAAGAATTGGTCCGTCGGTTGCTTGAATACAAAGCGTATAAGGAGGCGGCGCGCCAGCTCGATGATCAAGAAAAGATGTGGCGTGAGATCTTTTGGCGTGAGGATGCATTGCCCGTCGAAACAGTCGCCGAGGAGGATCTTCCTCTCGAAAACGTGTCATTGTTCGATTTGGTTGATGCGCTCAAGGAAGTGCTTGAACGCAATCCGGACAGCCGGCTTATCGAGATCGTCCCAGACAATCTCACGGTTCGGGAACGGATGAATCTAATTCTGGAAACGTTGGAGGGGAAAGACTCGGTCTCATTTGGGGCGTTGTTCGAAGGGTCGGTCCATCGGATCGTGGTGGTCGTAACGTTTTTGGCCTTGTTGGAATTAATGCGGTTGCGAGTCGCCCGTGTGTTCCAGGCCGAAACCTTCGGACCAATTCTGGTCTCGCGGATGTTCTCGCTGGTGCCTGATCCGGCGGAGCTGGACGATGTTGATGCGGAATGGAGGAGCGCATGACGCCACTGACGGCGGATGTGGTTGATGAGGTGGATGTGCCAGAAACCGAAACCGAGGCCGTGAATGCGGCGAATACGGAAGATCCGGAGAACCTGGACGAGGTCAATGGAGTTCCGCCTTCGGAAAGCCTCAGCGAGGATCGGCCCCACAGTATGGCCGAGCTCCAAGCCATCCTGGAGGCGTTGCTTTTTGTTTCGGCCGAACCGTTGCCCGTGACTCGCCTTGTCGCCGCAATGGGTACGGTCTCGAAGGGCGAAGTCGAAGAGGCGTTGCATCATCTCGGCCGAGCGCTCGATCAGGAAGGGCGTGGGGTGCGATTAGTGGCGGTCGCCGGTGGTTATCGCCTGGTGACCAAACAAGATTATGCCGCTTGGGTGAAACGATTGGACAAGGCCAAGACGGCGGCAAAACTGTCCCGATCGGCGTTGGAGTCCTTGGCCATCATCGCGTACAAGCAGCCGCTGGTGCGGGGGGAGATTGAAGAAATCCGAGGCGTGGAAACTTCCGGGGTTTTGCGCACGTTGTTGGAGCGTAAGCTGGTACGGATCGTCGGGCGCAAAGAAGTCCCGGGTCGGCCGATCATGTATGGGACGACCAAGTTCTTCCTTGAACATTTTGGGTTGAGCGATCTTTCGCAGTTGCCGCCGCTGCGTGAATTCAAAGAGCTTGGTGAAGCTGAACAGGCACTCTTGCCGATGGATGGCAGTGAGATTCTGTCTGCAGTTGGAGAGGTTCAGATGGTCGACGCAGAGGCAGAATCATCCGTAAATGGTGAACTTCAGACGGCTGTTCCTCTCGAGGAGGTATTGGACCCTTTCCCAACTTCTCCATCCTGAAGCCATATCCATCACGTGTCCTCTGGCAACGGGACGTTCCTGGCTGCGGCCTCCGATTCAGGGCCAGTCCATCCATCTCAGAGTGTCACAGTTGGCTACGGAGTGGGTTTTTTCTTGAGTGGGGGATTCTTCAGACGCTGCAGTTCAGCTTCCTGCTCGTCAACTTTCTTTCGCAACGCCTTCATTTCTTCTTTAAACGCCTGCAACTCAGTGTCCTGCTTCACGACCGGAGGAGCTGGAGGGGGCGGAGGCGGTGCCGTCACAATCGGGGCCGGTTGCGGAGCTGGAACGGGCGGTGGAGGCGGCGTGAGCAGCCTTGCCAGGAGTTGATAATCAATGGCCAGCGACCGATCTTCTGATTTCCCAATCCAACTCGACCGATCGTAGACGTCGGAGCGAACCGCTCCTTCCGGCAGGAAGGTCACCTCTCGGTCTCGGAGCCCATCGGTGTCCGGGAGCGGACGGGGTTCCTTTTGGCTTGCAGTGGGTCGTTTCCCAGGGTAGTGACGGTATTGGGTCAAGATGACATGCAAGGACAGGCCGTCCGCGAACAGGTAGCCCGCAGTCGTTTCTCGCTGTGGGGCGGATTTGGCAGATGGTGCGAGGTACGGTGTGGAATAGATGCGGAACCCAACCCGCTGCGTGGCAGTGGCTTGAGCCAGGGCAGCGGTTATATGCGGAGTCAGGAACGCAATCTCATCTTCGGAGAAAGTCCGAATATCGTTCAAGTTTGTCGATTTTGCGGCTTTGCCTAGGAGTAACAGAAGTCCGGATTTTTCTTTGGTGTGGATCCCTCGTAAGACATCTCCAATAGTCGTTTCTGACAGCTTGATGGGATGTGAAGCCTGGAAAGAACTGTCTGAAACAGACTCAAGGAAGACCGATCCAATGGAAGTTTCCTGAATCGAGGTGGTTGGGCGTGAGCCGGCGCACCCGGCTATCAAGAGGGGTATGCAGCCCAGCAAGAGCACACACAGCCTCAAGTTGAACGATCGGGATGGTGTGTGATTCATCGTGTCGTGTGCCCGCGTGTAAAAGCCGGTACGTAGTGTAGCAGGAAGAGTCGGTAAAAACAAAAATGCCATGGCACTCCTGATTTATGCGACAACGGTTCTTCCTACGCAGCTCGTGGATACTGCGTTCCTGACGAAGTGCCGATCCTACGCGGATCGCCAATAATCCGCTGATGAGGGTCATATGTTGATGGAGTCTTCACTGCACTTACAGGGATGATCGTGGGAAGGCGTGCGAAATAGCTGCATTGGCGAGAGTGGTTTCCTGGACTGGGTTTGCAAGGAGCGACCTCCGTACCGCGACAGGCAAGAACCCTTGACGCGGCGAGAGTGCACTGTATACAATCCGGTATCCAAGTCGAGAGATTAGGTCTTTATGAACGCCTTTGTGTCGGAGACCAAATCAGTTTTAAGTAAATCCACTTGCCAATGGTGTGTGACGTGGGCTATAAGGCGCCTCTCGGATCTCTTGCCTGCGTATCACCTGAAGTTCCGTCAGCGTTCAGACTCTGTTGCGAAAGGAGGGAATGCGTCTGAGCATGGGCCAAGTCGGTCGGTCTAGTCTTGGGCCGAAATCGTGTTGAACAAGGTCTAAGGACAAACCGCTGGCGCCTGTGCGTCAGAATAGTCTGGACAGGATTTGAGCAAAACGGTATTGACCGGCAGTAGGCACCTCACCGCATGCGAGAAGGAGAGACGCACTATGGATAACAATCTGCCTCACGAGGGACCAAGCACCAACGAAGCGACTGCAGACGCGGCTGTGACGACAGCATCGACCGGCCCATCGCGACGAGAATTTTTAGGGCAGACGGGGCGTGTCGCCGCCGGAGTGGGGGTGGCGGCGCTGTTAGGTAATCTGGGCCAGTACGCGCTGTCGTACGCGGCGGGGGGGCCGCCGATCAAGATCGGGATTCTGCATTCGTTGAGCGGGACGATGGCGATCAGCGAAGTGTCGCTA
>JAHBWO010000171.1 GCA_019636945.1 Nitrospira sp.
CCGATCACCCCCACCCGAGCACTGATCGCTTCCAAGAATGCTTTGCAGACATATGTTGTCGTGGTCTTCCCGTTCGTTCCCGTCACGCCAACCATCCGCAACCGCGACGATGGATCTCCATAGAACCGGCTCCCCAGAAAGCCCAACGCCCTTCGCGAGTCCTCAACGCAGACAAAAGGGATCGTTCCTGTCTCCATTGAGTGTTGTGCAACCACACCCCCGGCACCTCTGCTCAGCGCCATCGGCACAAATTGATGCCCATCCACCCGCTCACCTTTCACCGCCACAAACAAACTCCCATTTGAAACCGTACGGGAGTCGTCCGTGATCTCCTTCACAGCCATACCGAGATCGCCTCGACGTTCAAGAATTGGCACGCGCCCCTCAAGTGCTTGGAGCATGGTGGCAAAGGTCATCGAGGTTTCCTAGTATAATCAGGTTTACTACCGTGCCATGGCCAGCGTAACTGGCTCGTGCGATCCCACGCCTAAGTAGTTCAGCACCTGCTCACCGACGCGGCTAAAGACAGGAGCGGCCACCGTCCCGCCCCACGCATCGCCCTGAGGTTCATCGATCACCACGATCATCGCCAGCCGCGGATTGTCCGCAGGGACATACCCTGCGAACGATGTCACAAACCGAGAAACCGAGTAGCTACCCGTTCGAGGGTCAATCTTTTGGGCTGTGCCCGTCTTCCCGGCCACGCGAAATCCCGGGATGGCCGCCTTTCCCCCTGTTCCATCTGTGACGACTCCCTCTAAAATCTTTGTGACCGTATGGGCGGTTTCTAGCGACACCACTCGTCGTCTCACCTGAGGAGATACTCGTTTAAGAAGATGCCCCTCGGGACCTCGAATCTCAGAAACCACGTAGGGCTTCATCAGTACCCCTTCGTTTGCCAAAGCTGCTATTGCAGAGACCATCTGAAGTGGCGTAACGCCTATTTCCTGTCCCATTGAAATCGAGGCAACAGAACGCCGCCCCCAGTCCTTCGGACGCTTGACCAGCCCTGCGCCTTCCCCGGGAAGATCGATCTCAGTCTTTTGCCCAAACCCGAACGTCTGAAGATACCGATAAAGCCGCTGCTCTCCCAAGGCCATGCCGGTCTTCGCCGCACCAATATTGCTGGACTTCTGTATGACCTGTGAAAAGGAGACCCAGCCCAGTTTTTCATGATCATGAATGACCGTGTTGGCGATAGTCATACGACCATGCTCTCCAAAAACCATCGTGTTCGGCTTCACCACATGCTCTTCAATGGCCGCAGCCGCCACCACAGCCTTCAGTGTTGACCCCGGCTCGTACGCATCTGCGAGAGCCTTGTTTCGCCATCGATCAGGGCTCAGATTAGAAACGACATTTGGATCAAATCGGGGGCTCACCGCCATGGCCAACACAGCCCCGGTCTGGGGGTCTAAAACAATCATCGTACCTGACTTTGCCTGAGCGCGCATTACGGCATCCTCAAGCTCTCTCTCCGTAATGTACTGAATAACCTCATCGATCGTGAGCGCGAGATTATGCCCCGGCGTGGGATTGCGTTCCGTCAGATCGGTTGGAAACACCGAACGCCCCAACGCGTCACGTTGGAGGACCATCATTCGTTTTTCACCGCGCAAGTATGATTCATACCGATGCTCAACGCCTTCCAGCCCCTCCCCATCCATGCCAGCAAAACCCAGCACATGCGACAGAAATGGCCCCTTGGGGTAGAACCGGCGTCCCTCCATTACAACCCCGACCCCATCGAGGGACAGCCGCTCCAAACGTCGCCCCTGCTCAGGATCTAACTTTCGAGCCAACCACACAAAACTCCGCGCCTGTCGAAGCTTGCGCTCCAACTCATCGCTCCGAACTTGCAAGACAGGAGCAAGCACCCGAGCAGTTTTCGTCGGACTGTCCAATGTAGTCGGAACCCCAAACGCGGACGGCACTTCAACATTCATCGCCAAGACCTTACCGTGCCTATCGACAATCGTACCGCGCGCTCCCTCCAGAGATACCGTCTTTCGATGTTGTCGATCCGCTTTGACCGACAGTTCAGCAGCTTGCCAGACCTGCAACGTCACCAGACGGAACAGAACCACCCCAAATCCACTCAGTAGCAGCAACAGCAAGATATAGTGACGACCGCTAGGAACAAAACCCGCCACTAGTACCTCCTAGCCAGAAGATCATTCTTCGCGACTCGGACTTCTACCGGCGACACATCAGCTACCGCCACTGGTTGCATACTGCCCGGCCTGAACTGAACCAATATGACCTGGCCCTGCTGCGGCAGACTCATTCCAAGCTCTTTGGTCGCCACCCGTGCAATCCGACCGGACGCACTCAAGGTGGAAAACTGCACCTTTAATTCATCACGTTGTCGCTCCAGCGTAGTTTTATCGCGCTTCAGCCGTTCGATCTGATACCCAACCCGAACCATATCGACGCGTTCCCACACGAATACGAACACCAGACACAGTCCAAGAAGAACAGCCAAGATTTTCATGACAGCTCCTGCTTCGGTTGACGTTCAGCAACTCGCAATTTGGCACTTCGTGATCGTGGATTCCGCTCACACTCTTCCCTGGACGGAATGAGTGGCTTCTTCGTGCACAGGGAGAGTTGTGCGTGAGGTCCCTGCGCGAGAGACCGGAACGTGTGCTTGACCATACGGTCTTCAAGAGAATGAAAAGAAATCGCGCAGATCCTCCCCCCCTCCGACAGAACGTCGGTCGCATCTCGAAGTGACGGCTCAATGCTCTCAAGCTCTTGGTTCACGGCAATGCGAATCGCCTGAAACGTGCGCGTCGCGCAATGAATCCGGCCGTGTCGATACGACGCCGGTACCGAACGCGCGACGATTGCAGCCAACGCCCCTGTCGTCTCAATCCGACAACGCTGTCGTTCCTGCACCATGGCCCGAGCAATCCGCCGCGCATACCTCTCCTCTCCGAAGTGGTAGATAATGTCCGCAAGCACGGATTCGGAACTGGCGTTCACCACCTCGGTGGCAGTGAGACCGATCGACTGGTCCATACGCATATCGAGGGGACCATCCTGCTGAAAACTAAATCCTCTTGCAGCATCGTCGATCTGCGGAGAGGAAACCCCAAAATCAAAGATCACCCCTCCAACGGTGGAAATTCCCACATCTGCCAGATGCTGTTTTAAATCTCGATGGTTCCCCTGGCGCAACACGACGTGATCTCCAAACCGACTCAACCGCTGTCGACTGAACTCAATCGCGTCCAGATCGCGATCCAACCCTATGACTTTCGTCCCAGGTTGACCAGACTCCAAGAGCAATTCGGCATGTCCACCGTATCCCACCGTACAATCCAAAATGGTGATCGGCCGATTAGGAATGAGCCACGCACAGACCTCATTTCTAAACACTGATATGTGCGGAATTTCACAATTAATCTTTTCCACCCACTATCCACCACTTTTCCCCATTACTTGGGGAAGTATACTCTCGCATTTCTGGTTGTCAACTGCATTTCAGTGACTTACAGCTTGTTGTACCTGTAGATAACGTGCAGGATGGCACATGCCATGAGGGCTAATTCTTCTGTCCTATAGGTCTAAACAGCTAGATCATTTGCCTTTTTTTGATCAGTCTCCCTACTTCACCTCGTCCAACTCTTTGAGTTTCATTGACTTCCCTAACCATGAATTAGAGAATGGCGTCATGTGGAAAACTACCCCCACTTATTTCCTTACAGGTCTTTCCCTCCTAGTTGCCACCGTCTTTTTGATCGGGGATCAACCCCTGGCAAAAGACTTTAATCCTGACAACCCACTCAATCAGCCAGCACTGGTTTTTTGGTGTCCCGACAAGACACCTGACCAGCAGATTACAACCGGCAAAGGCTCTGGATGCAAACCCCTCTATGACCAGCAGGCCATGGAATCGTTCCAAGAGTCCGCGCGGAATCGAGGATTTGACCTTCCGGAGCGTGATCCGATCAAAATCGTTGATTTACAAAACGCTGCTTCGAAGTTTTCTGATCGCTATCGGACGTTTGTATCCTGCTGCCTCACCGACAGTGACGCACCTGGGGATATTGTGGACCTTATCGATGAAGCAAACCATATCCTCAAAGCAGTCCAGCAAAAAGGCATCTATAATTCGTCCGGGTTTGGGAAGGGACAGGGAGCCACCACCGCAGGTCCAGGGAATGGCACGGGAAATGGCGGCCTAGGCGGTGGGCCTGGAGTTGCTCCAAAACTTGGGACGTTTGCACGGCAATTCACGCTCAGTGAAATCGTGGGAACCGTTGCGCGTGCCCGTGAGGATCTGCTTCGCCTAAACGACCGTTTGGACATGTTGAATAAAGCTCAGGAGAACCTCAAAGAGGTTGACTATGAAAGCAGTGGGCGTGCCCGATTACAGATTCAGGAGGAGGAGGAAGCGATCAAGCTGGAGTTCCAGACAAAAAAGCCACCCTCCGCCGCACCAACAGGCATGGCTATTCAGGACACCACCTTGCGATCACGAATCGGTGGAGACATTGAAGACACCAGATTAAACGCCAACTTCGGTGCAGACATCGGCGCCTCGGTTTCTCCTTACAGCAATGTGAATGAATCACTTCGTCCTCGTCGAGGGGAGACCATTCACGACAGCCAAATCCCTCATCGACCGGGTACAGATATTCAAGACACCACCATGTCGAGCAGCACAGGCTTTGAGGTGGATCGCTCACAAAATCGCGAAGGATCTTCCACAGTTCCTCGGCGAGGAGTCGGAGCCGCAATCGGAGATTCCGATCTAAACAGCCAGCGACGATAGTTTTACTCCCACTATCCTCCGACCGGTGACATGGGCTCCCACGTCTCACCTGCATCCTGACTCCGATAGAGGCCACTCCCGTTGGTGCCGGCATAGAACACTCGAGGATCGATGTCGCTCTGCGCAATCGCTCTGACATTGGTGGTCGCCAATCCCTTATTGATCAATTTCCACGCCGCCCCTCCATCGTCACTTCGATGCACTCCATCACGCCCCGTGATATAGAGCACACCCCGCCGGGTTCGATCCAGCACCATTCCCACGATCATTTGATCCGTGAGCGATTCCCCTATTCTCTTCCAAGACTTGGCTCCATCAGTCGTTTTGTACATTCCAGCCAACGTGGCCGCATACACAACATCAGGCTCATAGGGATCGACCAGTATCGCCGTCACATTCAAGGCTCTTGACGTCTTCACCATATCCGGCGGAACGAGTCCATTGTTCACCTTTTCCCAATGGCCGGCCTGATCAGTAGACTTATATACGCCACCGCTCGTTCCCGCGTACAGAATCGACGGACGCGTGGGGTCCATCCCAAGCGTCACGACCATGAGCACTTCTTTCATCCCCTCCATCTTCTTTGTCCACTGTTCGCCACCGTTCTTCGTTTCAAACACACCCATCGTCGTGGCGATAAAGATATGCTGGGCATCGGCAGGATCAAAGAGAAACTGATTCACCACAGAGCTGATGGTCGCATCATCAAGCCCTGAACGCATCGAAACCCAACGCTGCCCCCCATCATGGCTCTTGTAGACAGCGTCACCCTTCGTTCCAGCGTAAACCGTCGCAGGATACGCCGGGTCAAGCGCCATGGCGATGACGCGGGAATAACTCATCCCTTGCGAGAGATTCGTCCAGACCTGGCCACCGTCGCGGGTCTTATAGATATAATCATTGGTCGCAACGTAGATGATGTCGGGGTTCTTCGGATGGAGCTGAATGAGAACGATGGGATCGCTACGATTGCAACCAGCGAGAGAGGTTGCAATAAAGAGAAGTGCGAGTAGAATCTTCATGAGATTGCCACAAGCGCCACACCGCTTACCTATAGTTTGTAAACTGCAGATCGATTCCGAAGTCTTTGCCTTTCAAGAAGGCAATAGCCGATTGGAGGTCATCCTTGCTCTTCCCCAGCACCCGGACCTGTTCGCCTTGAATCTGAGCTTGGACTTTCAATTTCGAATCTTTCACCGCTTTAGTAATTTCCTTCGCCTTATCCGAGGCCAGTCCACTCTGGATCTTCGCAACTTGCCGCACTGTCGCGCTGAGCGCCGGCTCAACTTCACCGTAATCAAAGGCCTTCAACGACACTCCTCGCTTCACGCACTTCGCCTTGATGATCTCGTGTACTGCCTTGAGCTTGTATTCATCATCGGACACCACCACCAACTCCTTTTCCTTCTCTTTCAGGGTAATCTCCGTCTTGGAGTCCTTAAAGTCAAAGCGCTGCTTGATCTCCTTCGTTGCCTGGTCCAGTGCGTTCTTCAGCTCCTGCATATTCACTTCTGATACCACATCGAATGAAAACTGATCAGCCACGATCTCCTCCTTCTTTTCCTTCCTCAAGTGAGGCAGGATGGTCGATCCCCCCTACGCGCATGCACCAAGCACCGCCTATAATTTCACAACCTGATTGATCACGTGTGCGCGGGGCGCGAGCACAAGAGATTGACCAGGGCGCCCTAACAGCACCCCGTTCCGTGCGGCAACTTGAATCTACATCCCTCATCATGATGACTGATCGCTGTTTGCATGCGCCCCGCAGACCCTCCACCTGCCACCACCACGACCTCGCTCGACGTAAACGGCTTCTTCAACACCACGTAGCCATACCATTGCCGCATACTATCGCTCAAGACGACTAAACCCAATACCGCAACCAATGCCACCAGCACGGCGTCGAGATAGAGCGCAAACGCCTGGCCTGATGCCACCGCCCCTGCTTTCCTCAAAAACATCCAAAACATTTCATAAGAGCCTGTGAGAGTGATCACCCCCACGAACAACATCGGCAATGCCGTGACCCATAGACAGGGCGACTTCCACATCTTGATCAGCACCGTCGTCCCGATGCAGAGCGCCAACATCCCAAGCAACTGATTCGCGGCACCGAACATTGGCCAAATGGTTGAAATACTTCCCGTCCCGATCAGATAGGCCCATGCCCCCACCACTAAGCCACTGCTCACGACGACACCGGGAATCCAGTTGATCCGCCGAAACGGCGCATAGACTTTTCCCGCCATCTCTTGAACGAGGTAACGCCCCACACGAGTCCCCGTATCAATTGTCGTGAGAATGAACAGCGCCTCGAATACGAGCGCGAATTGATACCAATAGGCCATCAGACCCGACATTCCCGGCAAGGCAGAAAAGATCGACGCCATCCCTACAGCCAAGGACACAGCCCCTCCTGGGCGCCCCGCTACATCCACCTCAACCATTTGTGACAGTTCAGCAATTCGCGACGGAGGAAAACCCATCGCTGACAACGAATCCGCACCCAATGTCGTATTGATCGCCAGGTAGTCGCCGGGAATCAACACCGAGGCCGCGATCAACGCCATCACGCCCACAAAACTTTCTAATAGCATCGCCGCATAGCCCACCACCGCCTGGGACTCCTGCTCGATCATCTTCGGAGTGGTGCCTGATGAGACCAGAGAATGAAAGCCCGAGATCGCTCCACAGGCAATCGTGATGAAGAGAAAGGGGAAGAGGGTACCCGGAATGATCGGGCCGCCGCCATTGGCAAACTGCGTCACGCGTGGCATCTCGATCGTGGGCGCCATGAGGATCACACCAACCCCAAGCAAAAATACCACGCCTAGTTTCATGAACGTCGAGAGATAGCCACGCGGCACCAGCAACATCCAGCCAGGCAATACCGAAGCGAGAAACCCATAGCCAGCCAAGAGCCAGACCAGTGACGGCTTGTCGAACTCAAACAACCAAGCATACGGCGACTGTGCGACGACTCGACCAAGCAGCACCGCAGCAAGCAATAGGACAACGCCAAGAATCGACACTTCAGCCACTGCACCAGCGCGAAACTTCTGGAGATAGAAACCCATGAGCAGGCCGATCGGGATCGTCATGGCGATCGTAAAGGTACCCCAGGCATTGTGATAGAGCGCATTGACCACGGCAAAACCCAGCCCAGCCAGCGCCACTATCACAATAAAGAGCACCGCTACCGCCGTTGCTGTGCCGGTGACAGAACCCAGCTCATCATGTGCAATCTCAGGGAGCGAACGCCCATTGCGTCGCATCGACGCCACGAGGATGATGAAGTCCTGTACCGCCCCGGCGAGCACGGCCCCAATCACCAGCCAGAGAAACCCCGGCACAAATCCAAATTGTGCCGCCAACACCGGGCCAAGCAAGGGTCCCGCCCCTGCAATCGCGGCGAAGTGATGGCCAAAGAGCACGACCTTATTGGT
>JAHBWO010000172.1 GCA_019636945.1 Nitrospira sp.
TCGCATACAGAATGTGCCGGACGGCAATCCGACGCCCTGCGAGCTCGATCATCGCCTCGGACTGAAAACCGCTCTCTTCGTATCCATCAACATTGCCGGAAACCACCGTCACAGGAGCGATGGTCTTCAGTTGATCGATGACTGCGGGCTTGCCGATATCACCGGCATGCACGATATGATCGGCATGCTGGAAATGGCGAAGAATTGCCGGATCGAATAGGCCGTGCGTGTCAGCGATGACTCCGATGCGGATGACGCGAGACGAGTTCATAGACCGACACCCCGTTACCTCTCACCGTGAGAATATTTACCGTCTATCACTCATGAGCTCTTCTCTTGCAACGGCTGATACGCCACTGTGACCCTATGCGTCACTCAATCCTGTGTTTCAGGTTTAACCTTTCAGGCTATCCGAAGACTTGGAACCTGAAACATGAAGCCGTTGGCCGAGGCCTTTCACGTGCGACGCTTCACCTGAGAGGCTGTCCAGGAGGTTTTGTCACGAACCGTCCTGAATAATGTGAGCTTAGCTGGATGCTCCGGGGATACGTTTTGTGGGCTTGGTTCGGATCGCAAACTCTAACGCGGCTTCAAGCCGAATGAAGCTCCCCGCAGCAAGCTACGGGGTATCACAGAACTAAAACATGCGGAGTTGCCGGAGATCGTCATGGGGTTGTCCTTGCCGCTGCACATACCGTTCGACCGTCTGCCAGTTCGCTCGCTCCCCCACCGTCGCCACATAATACCCATCCGTCCAAAACTCCCCGCCCCACAGGACCCGCTTCACAGCGGGCTTCTGTCGAAAGATTTCCCGGGCTGTGAGGCTCTTGAATATCTGCACAATCCGTCCCGGTGCCATTTTCGGATGAGCACTGCAGAGCAGATGGATGTGATTCTTGTCCGTCCCAATCGCTTCCATCTCAATCGGAAACCGGTCTGCAATCTCCGCCGCCGTCTCCTGGATGATCGCCGTCACCTCCTCATCCAGCAGCGCCTTACGATATTTCACCGGAAACACAATATGGTAGTGGATTTGCCACGCACAGTGGGCTCCCTTTCTAACCGCTTCTTCCCTCTGATCCGCCATGCATCCGAGGGTACCAGAGAAGAGGATCCCCGTAGCAAGCTATGGGGAATTACAAGTTGAGATCTTCGATACGAGATTGCTGCTTGGAAACAGCTGTGGTGAGTTGATCGACCTTATCGCTGAGTTTCAGAGTGTTCGCAAAGGCATCCCACACGCGCTCCGTAAGTCCCATTCAGTCACACGTCCTTTTGCAGATTTCTTGGCCATCCGTCTTTCAGAGTCCGCCACCATTGCGAGGGTCTTGTCGATTGCGAGGATGGTCTTGGTGGTTGAGCGAATGACTTGATTGGCCATATGATCGAGAACGGCAGGATCTTCGATCGGAGAAAATCGTTCTCCGCCTTGCCTGAGAAGCTCCCCCATTGTGAGGTTGGCTTGTTTGGCTTTACGGGCCAGACGGCGTTTTTGAGTGAGACTCATCAGAACTGGAACCTGCACGGTCGTGGACGGCATAACATCCTCCAGTATATATACGTTATATATACCATGCTCCGGTCCTAGCCGTCGAATACGGAGCGCATTGGACCAGCCCACATTATTCATGAGCGCTTCTACTGCAACCGCCGATACGCCGCTGCGACAAAATCCGTTGTTCGCCCTTCGATGGAACTCAGGGCCTTGAGCTCGTCGAACGGCCAAATGGTGAAACGTGAAGGGCATCTCGTTTTTTCGATTCTGAGTTTCAGATTTCATGTTTAACGTTTCAGGTTTCACGCTTTCGGACAACCTGAAACATGAGACTCGAAATATGAAACCGTTAGCCGAGACACTTCACGAGATGCGCGCTCCAAACAGTATCAATACACAGGATCACGGGATGACATCGCCCGGAACACCAAGTCCGGCCCGCACCGTCGCCCACGCAAACGAGAACGGCTCTGTATTCTGCTTCGGCATCTCCGCGAGTCGCGCTTTGAGATGATCCGCTCTGGCACTGCTCATTGGATGGGTGGACAACCATTCGACTCGCCCCTCATCCTTCTCGGCCAGTCGCTGAAAGAATGTGATCATGCCCTCCGGGTTAATCTTGGCACGATACAGCAAGTCAAGTCCGGTCGTATCCGCTTCAGTCTCTTGCGCACGGCCGAACTTCAAGGTCATCAATTCCACCCCAAGCTGTTTCATGACCCCGCCCAACCCCGGTGGATTGCCCAGCACGATCGAGACGACGGCGACAAAACCCAATTGCTTGATGATCCGTTCAAGGCCATGCCGCTGGAGCACATGGTTCAGCTCGTGAGCAAGCACGCCCGCCACCTCTTCCGGACTTTCCGCCTTTTTCAGCAAACCCGTGAACACGACGACATACCCACCAGGTAGCGCAAACGCATTCACCACATCGCTCTTCACAACGGTAACTTCAAAGCGGTAGGGATTATTGGGCACATGACTGGCTAGGCGCTGTGTCATCTCCTTGACCGCAGCCACAGCGAGCCCATCTTTCGTCACATCCTGTCCGGCAAGAAACTCACGGTAAGCCGATTCTCCCAACTTCTGCTCCCACTCGACCGGGATGCGATTGACGGCGAGTTCAACCAATGCATCACTCCCAAACCACAATCCCAGTACCACCACAAGGACGGTTCCGCTGACAAGCCCCCATATGATTCGATGCCGTTGTCGGGCTTGACGAACTTGCTCTGCCGCTTGTTCAAGCGGGCGACTCATATGATCCGGGGCCATCTGTCGGAAGGCCTGAATCACGTCAGGGTTCTTCAGATACAGCGACTTTTGTCCCGTTGATCCTGCCCAATGCAACACCAGCTGATCATGATTAAGTCCGCCGGCAGAGACGGACAATTCCGAAAAGCACACAGATTCCGAACGGCTTTCCGCTCCATCCTGATCCGGAGCATACGTGACCGTGAGTCCGTGGGCTTCAATCTGCACAAGGCAAGGCATACCGCTGGCGGGGAATTCGTCGCCGAAGCAAAGTGCGTTGGGAGATATCGTCATTGGTCAATAGTCACTGGTGAAAAGCGGTCGTGCCCTCGAGTGTAAGTCTCTCAATCTTTCCGGTGGTCAATGGCAAATGACCATTGACTCGTCATTACTCCGATACGGGAATGAACTGTCTGACCCACGCACCGAATCCACCGGGATTCCGACTCTGAATAAAAACGACCCCTGGCCCGCGGAATCGACAGACAAAGCCTTCGCCGGAGGTGAAGCTGGCGACCCATCCAGACGTGGCCTTTTCAATGTTGTAGGAGGTGGTCGCCGACCAGGCCACCAGATGGCTGTTGTCCACGATATATTCCTGCCCCGGCCTCAATTCGATCTTGTGAATGGCCCCGAAGCTGTTCAGGACAAGCATCCCTTTCCCGCTGATCTTCAGGATGAAGAACCCCTCTCCTCCGAGCAAACCACGACTGAGACTCTGCATTTGGCTGTCGATCGTGATACTGTCCGCACCGGCCAGAAATCCGTCTTTCTGCACCATGTACTCATTCACTCCATCGAGATCCAGGATGACAATTTCCCCCGGGACGGTCGGAGCCAACAACGCCTCGCCTGGGCCTCGGCTGGCCCGCAGCGTCTGAAAGAAGAACTTCTCCCCCGTCAGAAACTTCCGCGATAGCGCACCCAAGAATCCTCCCTCCATTTTGCTCTCAATGTCGATGGTCGGGGAGCAGGCGACCATCGCACCCGATTCCGCCTTCAGATGCTCCCCCTCGGATAATTCAATTCGCACCATCGGAAACGCACCAGGATATAGAATTTCACTTTTCATTCTGTCTCTCCTCCATTTCTTCTTCCTTTAATCTTTAGGCAGAGCAGGTCGATCTCTCATTGCGCGCATGCACCGAGCACCTCCCGCTGCTCAACTATCCAAATCACTCCAGCGTGCGCGGTGAGCAAGCAGAAGACACGACCTGCTTGGCCCATCCTCACCCCGCTATCCACCCATAAACCAGACGGCTTGGTTCAGGCCCCTCCTCAAGATAGCTCGTGCGGAGCCGGCCAAGGGCGTCACGTGGCACCTCTTGTCTGGTTGCCTCCACATTAATTCCAAACACCTTCGCCGCATTCAGACCAAAAATTCGTTCTTTGACCTGCCTCGTCAACGGTTGATAATGGCGTTCCTGGATCAAGGCCTCTGGGATTTGGAATCGCTGAAAAGCCTCGATTTGCCATTGAGGTGTTCCATACCAGATCGAATCCGTGCCCCACAAGACATGATCAACGCCGAACGCACGAATGATCCGTCCCAGCAAATGCGCACAGATCAACGGATAGGTGGTCACTAATTGGGCAAACGTCGACCCCAGTTCCATATAGATGTTGGAGAGACCTGGCTCAGTTTCCTTCATCCGGCAGAATTCGGTGGTCCACGGGATTTCTCCGGTTTTCGCAAAAACCTGTTCGATCGACGCGACGCCTCGGAACCCAGCGTGATACACGAAAAAATCGAGATCCGGGAAGTCTTTGGCTGCCTTAATCAAATCTCGTGGGTGGTTATAATCGGGCACAGGCCCCAACGGGAGTCCCTTGTGAACACAGATTCGCTTGACCTGCAGCTTTCTCGCCTGCTCCAACATAGGATACGCAATCCGTTCATCATCCATCCGCCAGCCTCGATCAAATCCCTTCGGACAAGACCCGGTATAACACTTCCAGGCATCGACCTTGAGCGTTTCAGCCTGCATGGCCATGAAGTCCAAATCCGCCGCGCCCAACTGCGGCGTCACCAGACCATGGGCCAACATCCGCTGGGAGCCGGCTAAGCGATTGATCTCATCTCGGATATGGGCCATCTCTTTCGGCGGGACCACGGCCTCTTGTGGGTAGGGACCGGGCGGCGTACTGATCAAACCGATCGCGGTTTCACTGTCAAAGAAGACTTCCTTGACGAAATTCCTCCAGGACAAATCATCAATGGTACCCCGATCACCGGCCAATCGTGGATTGAGCCCGGATTCACGAATGGACCTTCTCAACGCCAGCAACGCTTGTTTGGACACCGCGCCTTTGCGATGAGCTTCGGCATCGGTGGGGTCATATCCGGATCCGACATAGTGGGTTTGCACGTCAAAGATAAAATACGGGGCACCCCGTTGCTCGGCGAATGCGGCAGTCTCAAAGAGCTCGATGTCTCCAATATTGAAAAATTTGCCGAACACAGTGTTCATAGCCAGCAGCGCTGCAGCCACCCCGGCCGTTCCATTCAAGAACTCTCGCCTGGTGACTCCGTTGCGAGTCGCCGCTCGTTCCATCAGGTCTGCCGCCACTCGCTCGACGCCGTTCTGCTGCCTCGTCTGGGAAATGGGGAGGAACTCTTCATTCGAGACGATCTGCGTCGGAATCCGAGTCGGGCAGATCATGCCCCTCTTCACGACGTGATCACCATAACTAAGGTTGGTACATGCTTCATGACCGTCCTCTCCTATGCGCAGCGTGCTGATTGTGTGAAATACGCGACGCGCTGTCAAGCGAGCATCGGCGAGGCCACATGGCCTACGTAAAGTGGAAAGCGCCCAAGGGCCGTGAAGCGTCCGAATTCTTAAACGAGATACGCTTCACGAACGACAAGGGACGGATATTGTTGCGGCAACATGTCGGCGGTGATAGGAGCAGCGTTCCTGAAGACGGTGCGCGATGCACCGGGGCAAGCTTTATTTCGATTTTGATGAAGAGGCTGAGGATTTGCCCTGATTGGCGGAGGTATACGTTGCAGGAATCTCTACAACCACGTCTACTTGCGGATCGGCATCCTGATCTTTCCCGTCGTGACCGACGCTATACAGCAAGCCTTTTTTCTGATTTACCAACATCGGGAGGCCCGTATAGGGATCATAGAAATTCTGTCCCGCTTTGGCGATCTTGTTGGGAAGGTCGCCCTCTGAAGATCCGCGTCGCAACCACGCCTGTAAGCTTGCAAGCCTCAGATGAGCGTCTGTATCCACCACCAGTCCGTTGTACACATTCCACGCGGGCAGCGGGTCAAGGCCGACCAAATTCTCGATCGGGTTGGTGAGATAATCCATCACACCAGTCGCAGGGAAACGCACGTAGTCTTTCCACTTCGGAAGAGAATCATAATGCTTTTCTCCGGTCGCTTGGTACGACGCTTCGTAGTACTTGGCATAATCGTTGAGCCGGCGCTGTTTCGGTAAGGGTAATGCCGACACCACCATCGCAGATATGGCCTGACCTTCAGCTCGCGCTGCTTTGACCTGGCTCTCATAGGTCTTCCCGGCCGAAACCAGTTCGCTTTGCATCGGCCACCGTAACGACAGCTCCGCTTGATCGAGCGGTCGCACAACTTTGGTGATGCGCCCTAGATGTTTTGTATCGAAATCCGAACGGACGAGCAGCCCCGATGCAAGAGCAATGTCGTCGTTGATCGCTTGCAATGCCAACATTTTGACGGGAAGCGTCCGTGCCTGGCTCAACACGACCCGCCATGTTTCCATGTCAGTTTCAAGCCGATCGACAGCAACCTCCGTCCCCTGTGCGAATCCATCCGCAACATGCAGTTGGTGGGCGAACACCATCGCCCCGCAGGGTGGACTGACAGGCCGGCCGTAGCCCCAATCCTCGAACGGGAGCTTTTGCCACTGACGATATCGTTCAAGCGTCACCTGATGTCGGCTCCCCCATCCTTGGATGGTCTCCTGATGCGATTTGAATTGACCGATCGGATCCGATCCTCGGACCCATCCACGAATAGTGCTGGCGGACGCACTCGACCGGTCACTTCCTTCTGTTCCGGGAGTTCCAAAGCAACCCAGTGCGGTGGTGCTGTCTCCAATGGCAGATTGTCTCTCACTCTCCGCGCGGAGAGGATCTTGCCCCACTGGTGCATCGATCCCGAGCAGCAGTGTGTACGCATTCTTTTGGGCCCCAAAGATGGTCTGTTGTGGCGTCGTCGTAAAACTCTGAAAAGTGGGTGATGGCGGTTCGTCCATGAGCATCCAGGTCAGCGCCAGCGCTCCAAGGCCAAGTGCGATACACACCCCGATCAGCACCGTAAGCCCTACGACGGTTCTCACAATGGCCTGAGTGGTCGAGAAGCTGGTGCGCAGGAATCCCAGGATCGCTGCCCCTGCCCCGCTCAGAATTGCGGTAGACTTTTGGTTCTTTGCCGGTTCCTCAACACGCGGTCTTGTCTCCGGAGCTCTCCTGATCCTTGAAGACTCGACGAACGCCTCATCGTTTGCATAAGCCGCCGGCTGTGGCTGGCGGACTTCCTGCCGCTCGAAAGTCGCGGGTTCCGCTGATGTCACGCGAGTGACAACAGGCTCCCGATCCGCTCGCGCCATGACCTCCGTCTCCACCTGCTCTCGTTGAGGAGGCATCGGTTCAGGACTCGGAGATCCTGCTTGAACATCCACGACCTCTGATGGCTGATCAGCGTACAGGACCGCCGATGACGCTTCCTGAGTCCCCGGCAGGCTCACACCATCGTCTACGGTGGACTTTGGTTCGATGGGAGCAGGCTCGACAGGTCGAATGGGCTCGATTTTCTCGTGGAAGACCTTGTTGAGTGGTTGCGAATCATGCGCCTGGAATTCCGCTTTGGGGCCTTGCTCGACTTCTTCAAGAACAGCACCGGGTTGGGGCTGTTCTCGCTTGATGGCAAACTCGGTCGGCTTATCACCATCTTCGTGCTGACCCACGACCGGGCCTAGATTCTGATCCTGAGGACAGACTTGAACCGCAGATTCCTGTGACGCAGAAGATACCGCTTCGTCGACCCGCGATGATTGCACGATGGAGAAGATCGGCGCTGACTCCGCAACCTGCTCCATGCCTTGGTCCGTCGTGGACGACGCGCCGGTTTCCACTGCAGACTCGTGCCGCTCCTCCGGATGCGCTATTGCGACATCCTGTGCGAATGAAAATGCAGCCGGCTCTGAATCAGATTCATGGGGCGATGGTGAGGTCGGCAATTGCTTTTCAGGAATGTGTGAAGAACTGTCTGAACCCTGCGGCTGATCCATGGGTTGTTCGAGAGGCTCCGCCGCAATCGGAGGATTCATCTCGACGGGAGGGATCGACAGCACCGACTCCTGCACCTGATCCCATGGCATGGGTGCCACCGGCGATCTTGGTGCTTCTTCATCTACTTTCCGATTTTCGCTCTCCTGTTTCG
>JAHBWO010000173.1 GCA_019636945.1 Nitrospira sp.
CCGTGTGATCGTTACCTGGCCTGCGCACCCTCTTCTACACATGTGTTTTTCAAAATCATGGAAGAGCGGCATGGGGTGAAGGTGATCGATCAAGTCGGTGAGGACCTCGGCGCACGCATGCACCAGGCCTTCGAAACGATATTCGCACGGGGCTACCGGCACGTCCTGATCATCGGGACTGATGTTCCGACCATTCCGCTCGACCAGTTGAAACAAGCTCTGGCCAAGCTCGAACAATATGATCTTGTGCTCGGCCCTGCACAGGACGGTGGCTATTATCTGATTGGGCTCAAACAGCCTCACCCCACACTCTTTCTTGATATTCCATGGTCGACTGATCAGGTACTGAAACTCACACAAGACAAAGCGGCTACACTTGGACTGAAGGCAGCTTTGCTTGAGCTCTGGCGTGATGTGGATACGATTGCTGATCTGCAGGCTCTCATTGATGCCAATATCGCCGACGGCAAGAAACCAAAGAACGAACGGACTTTTTCAAATCGTACTGCTGGAGTCTTGGAAACACTCGCCAAGCGGATTCGTTCTAGAGCATAATGAGACCCATCGAACTCTAGAGGATGTATGGATCAACCGGTTGCACTCATTACGGGAGGAGCAAAGGGCATTGGCCGGGGAATCGCGCTTGATTTAGCTGCGCGACATTGGAGGATCGCCCTTTGTTATCGAACTAGCGAAGCCGAGGCCAACGCAACGGCAGAAGACATCATGGCGCGAGGAGGACGATCACTGGCTATCCGCTGTGACGTCTCCGATCCAGTAGCAGCCAAAAACCTAGTTGCCCGGGTCGAACAAGAATGGGGACGAATCGATGTGCTCATCAATGGAGCAGGCCCTTACCATCGCATCAACCTGTTCGATGAAACCGTTGAAGGCTGGAGTGAGATGTTCGACGGGAACCTCCATCCCATTTTCTACCTGGCACAGGCTGTGGCCCCAGGGATGAAGACCCGAAAATCCGGGCGGATCATCAACTTCAGCATGGCCAATGCCGACCAAATGGAAGCCCAGCCTGACGTGACCGGCCATTACATTGCCAAGGCAGGCGTCCTGATCCTGACGCGCACGTTGGCGAAGTTGCTGGCACCCCACGGCGTCACCGTCAACGCGATTTCACCCGGCTTCATCGACTCAGGAAGTGCTCCCCCTCAAGAACTGGCCGCCATGACCAAACGTATTCCCGCCGGATACATTGGGACAGTGGATGACACTGTCGCAGCGGTCCGCTATTTACTCAGCGATGAAGCGCGCTATGTGAACGGTGCCAATATTCAAATCAGCGGAGGATGGGGCATCTAAAACAAGAGGAGGCATGCATGCGATCAGCGCAGGAACGAGAGAGTCATCGTCGATTCGTCCAAGCCCTTCAGCATGAGCATGTCACCTGTGTGCAGCCCGGCTGCGGGGGAGCGATGGACGTGGCTGACCACTCTCCGCATAGCGCCCGTATCAAATCCTACGAAGCCACCTGTGAACGGTGCCACGCCGTTGAGAAGATCGCCGGCAAGGAGGAACATCAACCATCTTGGGATGTGGCTTCCATTACACTGATGGCCGAAACACACTTACTCCACGATCAACCGACTTGTCCGTACGACGACACGCCCATTACCTTCATCTCCTTGCCTAATCCACGCCGCAAGGCTCGGTATTGCCTCCAGTGCTACTACTGCGGCCGACATACTGAAATGAACTGGCCGCCACGGGAAGCAAAGAGCTAATTCGACGAGTGCATCGCACCGGCTGTGCCTTGATTTCAGTATGCGCTGATGGACTTCCGAATAAACTCACCCAGCCGCCGGAAATAGACTCCGCCCCCGACAAGGTAGGTATCGTTATGCCCCGCACCTTGAATCACGTGCCACTCCTTCGGCGGTAGGGCTGCATCAAACACCTGCCGCCCTAGCTCAATAGGAATGATGTCGTCTTTATCTCCATGGATGATCAACTTGGGAAGGGATAGCTGAGGGATACGGTCGATCAACCGATGTTCAGCGCCAAGCAGCCAATGGACCGGCAACCCACCATAATGAAATCGCGCCACTGCCTCAATGGAGGGAAAGGACGATTCAAGAATCAGCGCTGAGGCCGGTCGTTGTACGGCCAATTCACCCACCACCGTTGTTCCAAGAGATCGGCCAAATAGCACAATCCGTTCGGGGCGAATCTTTCTGATGCGCGTGAGATAGTTATAGGCTCCAT
This sequence comes from Nitrospira sp., assembly GCA_019636945.1. Taxonomy (GTDB): domain Bacteria; phylum Nitrospirota; class Nitrospiria; order Nitrospirales; family Nitrospiraceae; genus Nitrospira_D. The sequence goes on from JAHBWO010000173.1 coordinate 2,221, forward strand.
ACGCATCGTCATAAAGCCCTTTCTCACTTGGACGAACCGCCTGACTCCTTCCATATCCCCGATAATCGAACAGGAATACGGACAGCCCCAGCTGGAACAACAGCTTCAGATTCTCAAGGCGGTGACTGATGTTTCCTGCATTACCATGGCACCAGAGCATGACGGGACGATCCGCCGCTGCTTCAACATACCAGCCAAACAAGCGCACTCCATCAGCAGCGTGAAACCAGACTTCTTCCAGCGATAATCCGCTGAGCCGTGCCCAGTCTCGGTCTTGCCAGGGTTCGGGGTAGTAGACGAAGAATTGATCGAGGAGGCTCACAGACGAAGGATACCGGAACCAACGCAGAGAAGGAAACACCAGATCCACCCAAGCCGACTATCTCCAACGCATGAACAAAATGAAGGTTTGCTTGTCTCATTTTCTAAACCGCGCTATAGCTCATTCGTCAACGGCCTTCCAACTTCCGCGCGACATGGAGGATGAGATGCTCAAATCCTGTTCCAGCCTACTCTGTGGACTGTTTGTGCTGCTGACCCTATACGTACTGCTGACCCTCTCTGGGTGCTCCGTCATGATGGCGATGGTTGGGGATAAGGAACCGGACTTTGAGCACATCACGGTCGGAGCGAGCAAAGGGGAGATCGATGTTGATTTTAGCCGGCCAAGGGCGAAAACACCCCACCCCACGCTCGAGTCAGACGCCTTCTCTCAATTCCACCTCAAGCGAATCAAGTACTAGTTCCCCAGCAGGACTCTCTCACACTCAAAAATAGGCCTGGACGCTGAAAAGGACATCATTATCCCGATCACGATGATTGTACTCCAACCTGACCGCCCAATTCTGGGCCAGTGCGAATCGCGATCCAACGTACCACCGAAAATCGTCTGACTTGTCACCCAACGGAAATTTTAGATATGACCCCGTTGCCATAATTTTCCAGCGCTCGGTCATATCAGCCAGTATCCCGACTGTTCCACCTCCACCGATTCGATGCATCTCATCGTACGCCTTACTGACGCTTGCCTCTGTTTCGACAAAGGCGAACAACACTTCCCGGTTGAGCAACCGCAACTCTTTCGCCCCACCGATCCCGCCGTTGAAGAACCCGTTGCTGCAAAGCTGGCAATCATGATGCCGGATCGTGTTCATCCCGACGTTGAGCTTCCACGAGGGAGCGTGAAAGACGGAGTCGATCGGTGAGAGTGACAGTAGATTCAGTAACGTGGCCCGTTCTACTCTGGTGTGACCCGCTTGATTGTAATGCCGCACCGTGACCGAAGCCATTTCGATCTGCGCATCGGGGGTATATCCAACTTCAGGATCGAGCAAGTCGTGATAGCTACCGCGAAAGGTCGCTTCTTCAAAGGTATCGTTATTACGCCAACCTCCTCCAATTGAAGCACGTGACGTCTTGTGACCTAGCTCTGGCTGTTTCGCGAATGGTCGTACCAGGAACTCTTCTGAAGGGAAGCGGAGTTGACTGCGAGTTGCCAAAAGCTCTCTATTTCGCACCTTCCATTCCGGTTTTGGATCATCCGTCGTCTCAATCCGGTACCGTAGATAGTCCGATGCGAGATCCAGTGAAAAAGCTTGCTTGGTTGGTCCCAACTGAGCGAACGCTGATGAGGTCAATACCCCAACATTCTGCGTCATCCGATGTGCTAAATCCCGCTCTGCTGCCGGCAAGGCTTCTCGCTTGCGCCTGATGACCGTACTGCGTGAAGGACGATAGGTGATATCAGATACCAGGCCCGGTTTTGACACGACCAATCGAATCGTATCGGCCGGGACCGTCCATCCAATAAACTCATCGGTCAAGTGCAAGGTAGGATCGGCATAATCCAACAGCGCAAGAATATGGTACGAGCAATTCTCCTTGAAAAAGAAATAGTCGAAGTAGGCATTCCCTCCAAGTTCCCACGCATGCATCAGAAGTCGTTGTAGCTGAGACTCTGTTAGACGTAGGCGATACTCCCAAATATCTCGGTTTTCGATATCTCGATACTCACGGACCTTCAGGTAGTATGGGATGGTCGAAAAGTACCCTTTATAACTTCCGAATATGCCAAGTAGGGGGTATGCAAGCCCGGCATCTGGAGGGACCTCAGCAGCGTAATTAATGGTATACGCAAGAATCCTGGTCTGTTCTGTCTGCCCCTTCTGATCAACCCGGAACAAGGTATGGCCGAACATGGAAGCGGGGTTATTCAAGAAGGCTGAGGGAAAGATCAGAGAAATCGACTGAACGTCGAAGTCCTCATACCAGCGATCAAACCGCTCACAGGCAATGGGTGGGAGTCGATTCGGATCAAATTGCAACTGTTCCTTGAGCCAGTGGTACCGCGCAATGAACGCGCATTGCGCAGGCTGCTTTGAGCGACCAACGAAATCAGTGGAGAAGAATTGCGCAAGAGTCGCTGCAAGCTCAGCAGCAGGATCCGTCTTGCCTTTGGGCGATAAGAAAAATCCAGGATCGTCCTGTTCGCTCTCATAGCCCCCAAAGAGGCTCTTCCGATAGTGCAATAACAGGTGCCATTCACGCTGCTCCGAAAGTTTGGCTTGTTCAGCCTGGTCGATGAGCTGCTTCTGATAGAAGTTCCGATCTGATTGCTGTGCATCCGATAAAACCGGAGCGAGCAGACAGGCGAGAAGGGCAACGAGGGGGAGCAGCACAGCGTAAAAGAAACAAGAAGGGCCCTGACTAATATGCCAGGGCCCTCTGCAATAACTTAGCGTACCGATGCTTGCGCGAGGACCGGATGACCCGCGATCGCATCGTTGAGGGATTTCACCAACGCGACCGGAGAAGTCTCACCGGCCTGAACAAGAGACGCATATCGCTCCTGTGCCATCGCAAAAAACTCACCCTGGCGCTCTGCTGGAACACCCATTAGCGTCGCAAGCGAAGCTAGGTGCTCCCCCTGCCCCTGCGCCATCTCGGCCGTAAGGGCATCAAAGTTCAACGACGCAAACATGGTCGTCTTGTGCTCGCCCATGATCTTGCCATCGTTCGTACATCCGGAGGTCCCGGAGCTAATGGCGAATGTATTCATCCCCGTTCCGTTCGTCGTCACCATCAACACCTGAGGCGCAATCTCCTTCTGACCCTTGTAGTCACTCCAAGCTAATTTCCCCAATCCACAGCCCGGACCAGTGTCTGGATTTGCCGCCATTGCCAACCCCGCCTGACTCCCAAACAGGATCGCAACTGCTAATAAAAGCACCTTCTTCGACATAAGTCCTCCTCCGTTAGAAAGTGGTTACGTACCCACACCATTGATGAAACACCGCAGAGTATAACTGACTTCGACTCTAATGTTGAGAAAAAATTTTCTCCTACAAACTTTACCCACGCAGAGGACTAAGGAATGGTGATCGCAAGGAAGTGGAGGATCAGCATAACGACTTTTCTCCTCTCCGCGGAACATGCGAAGGCGGATGGCCTGACGACACAATGACCTACCCAAGCCAAGTCGCACACTCAAAGTACTGAACTACCAAAACGCAAACAGCTTCTCTTGTGAATTGTCTGAGCCTACACAGTCATCCGATTGTACCGGCTCTCCAGCAAAACCATCCGACAATTCCGGCAGCATCAGGGTGCGGGAGTGGAAGCCGATGACGCGGCAGCAGGTTCGAGAGAGAACCCTATCGCAGCAGGATCCTGTTCCCATGCTCCCGGTGCGATCAGACCAATAAGCGGAAGCAAAAACACCGCTCCACCGATCACGTCCACGATCCCTAAGGAACTCAGCTTTCTGGAGGTCTGCCGAAATTGGCTTTTGTATCCTGCTTTTTCTACTTCAACCAGCAAGTCCCCTCGTCGAGAAACTTGCTGTTGGAGCGGTGTGACACCAACCTGCTGACCATTGATCCGAACGGTCGCACCCATCGGATCTGAACTGACCGAGAAGTTCTGCGATGACCCACCGAACAACGAACATCCAGACACATAGACCACACAGGTCAAGACTCCGAGTACACGAGCATGCGTTTGAGCAAATCTGATGATATTGAATGGCATGGACACCCCCACGTTTATTTTCCCACTCATATCACGCCAGAGAAGTGCCCGCAAATCCCCGGTTGCACATTCGCGAGAATGAGGAGATCCGCTTCTCTTTCAATGGACGGCGAGGTATCACACCGGATCAACTTTCAGGTTGACGGATTTCACGTATATGACTATACTCCCCCTCGGTAACGAGCTTAGTCTAGCTAAGCATGGTACCAAGGGATTACTAAACTTCATCCACAAGGAGGATTCATGAAGCGTACGAGCCTTCTACTTTCACTCGCACTGCTCATCGGACTTAGCACTTCCGGTTGTATGATTGTTGCGTCTCCGATGTTGGGCACGATTTACACCGAAGCGAAGTACGGCGATACCGCTACTGACGCCTCAGGAGCCTCCAAAGAGGGTAAGGCATGCGGCCAGTCCATCCTCGGTTGGGTCGCCACCGGTGATGCAAGCGTCTCAGCAGCCAAAGCGGCTGGTGGTATCACCACCGTTGCAGTCGTCGACCACTCAGCCAAGAACATTCTTGGCATTATCGGTGAGTGGTGCACGATCGTTCGCGGTAACTAGTCAACTCGCGTTCACGGATAGATGAAAGGGCCTTCAGGATTATGTCCGGAAGGCCCTTTCATTTTCCAGCCTTCACTTTCTTGCTGAACCATGGGACTCCATTCCCTGGTACGATCCACTACACTGTTGAGTTTGCTGTTTTGCTGCCCAAGCCTTACCGACGTCGCATTCCCAGCAGAATTCGGAGATATTGAACTGAGTGGATACGCACTAGGCAGGTTGCCCGGAGATCAGGATCTCTTCAACCAAGGAACGATGGTTTCCGCCTCAGTTCAGCAGGGTTTTGGAGCGGGGTTCAAGATCGGAGTCTTTCCAGCCATTCTGAAACGAATCGTGGGCCTCGAGATGGACTCCAACGTACATGGCACGGCCCTCTCGTTCCCCAACATCGCGAATGGACGCAATAATGAAACGGGACGTTCGGACCTGCTCATGATCAACACGACGTTCAACGTGATCCTCCGTTATCCAGGCGAAAGGATTCGTCCGTACATCGGCGTCGGCATCGGCTGGTCCCACGCCACGCTCCTCAATCCGAACATCGCGGGACGCGACGACAGGGATTTTGACTCAGCCCGCGCCTTCACGCATCAGTTTCTCGGTGGAACACAAGTCATGCTGACCCCCCACCTCAGTCTCTTCAATGCGCAGCAAGATATCGCGGTCTTTTTGTTCGGTGAGTATCGATATCTGTCGTCAAATTATCACTGGGAAGGACTAGCAGTCGATTTTCGCAGTCATTATGGACTACTGGGGATTGGACTACGTTTTTAGCAGGATGCTGAAAAAGTCTGCCGGCGGCGTTCCCTGCCTTCGCTGAAGCGCTTCGCGCAGGCAGGTCGCATCGCTCAGCGGCTCAACGTACCGAAGCGTACGCCTCGCCACTTCGCTCACTGCGGCCTTGCTGGACAGCCCTTTTGAGCATCCTGAAACTGCCTTGGCTCGAGTATAGCCCAGCCAATTCCAGCCATATTCTGGGCATCAATCGAGTTCTCCCGCAGCTTGTTAGTTCTTCTGAATTGCCTGATGCCGGTCCAAACCAGCATCAGGCTGACTCCGAGGAAGCATTACCTTCCGACTTCAGCAACCATTGCAAGACGATCGCCAACGATTGTTCTCAGCTGCTCCAGGCTCAATTCCTTCACAACCTGGCACTCACCGTTCAGCAGGCGAACAGTCCCATCAGCAGCATATTCCGCTTCCGAGAGTAGAGCCCCCTGTTCATCAACCAGGCGATAGCCTGTCTCGGTGGCGACAATCGCGGCACGGCGCTCGACAACACCATGTCGTTCATAGATCACAGTCGCGCTATCTGCCAGAGGAGTCCACCGAATCGTGGTCTCCCCCAACGTCG
>JAHBWO010000174.1 GCA_019636945.1 Nitrospira sp.
GAAGGAATTATGATGGGTTACCAAGCTGCTGATCGGTGACCAGGCCGATTGATCCTGTAATCGCCCCAGTGTGACCACAGCAAGGATCCGCTGACTCAGCTGGTGAGAATGTAACAGCTCTTTCGCCAGATGGGGAGTTCCAACTTGCTGGGCGACATGAATCAGCGGGGCGATCATCGCGTCTCGTACTGACTCATAGTGCTCGTTCCAGAGATAGAGGAAGATCACATGATCACGACGAGTCAGGGAGGGGAGTGAGTTCAGGGTCTTCTGAACGCACTGCTGTAACAATGGTTTCCAGATGGTGATGACGCGCTGTCGCCGGTGCTGGTTTGCCAGGCGGTTTCGACGGAACAGAAGAATGGAAACAAGGAGCAAGGCGATAATGCCGCTCAGCACAACCGCGCTGACGTACCAGAGCTCGAGTGGAAGGTCGGTATGCACGAAAGCAAGCACCTGCTCCTCTCTTACATCGTTTGCCGTTACCAGTGGTAGATGATGCTGAAGCTGGCTCCGCGTCTGGTATAGAGCGCTCCTCGGTCCTCGTCATAGCCTGTGACTTCCAGCGAGACCCGATCGGCCAGGGGCAACACAATACCCCCCTGGATGGTTCGACTGCTCACGCGTGTCACATCTTGCGTCGCGACGATCCGTTCGCCGGATGTTCCGATGGACCCCGACGCGAAGACTTGTAGACGGTTGGTAGGACGCCAGGTCAGCCGTGACGAGAGAGTGATGGCACCGGTCTCCGGGACGTAGTAGAGCTTTTCTGTGAGCCAGAGATTAAACGGGAGAAACAGGGTCAGCCCTGGAGTCAAGAGGTGAATATCATCTGTCTTGTATGAGAGATAGCGATAGACGAAGGAGGCTTCGAACCTCGTGAGCAGCGGATGTATGAGTCCGAGTCCCTGGGAAGCCTCGCCCGCAACCGAATACTTGGGCGAAAAGTCTGGATTGATCGTCCCTTGGGCAGCGAGATAGCCCCAGGCTCGGCGCCACAAGGGGCTATAGCCTTCAGCTGACAATACTGTGTCATGAAAACCGAATCGATTGATCGGTTCCACGCGGGCAATAACGGTTTGCGCGCCGATGGACTTCGAAACCTCCAGCAGTACATCCCGTTCGCCCTGGATGCCGCGTGAATAGGAAAACTGTCCATATCCGACCTTGAGATAGTCGCGGAAGGGCAACCGAATCGTCGTATCTCGTACACCTAGCGGGGCCTGCGGTGAGGCTTCGAGAAGCGTAGTGAGGTCCCGTACGCGTGCAGCCGCTGCTTCATCGCCGGTCAATTGATGGAGGCGGGTGTACTGTTGAACGGCTTCCTGGGTAGCCCCACTCCAGAAGAGGGTATCGGCTAGTCCCTGCAAGGCCTCTCGATTCGTACTGTCCTGTTGAAGCACAGTGTGATACTGCTGGATCGCCGGGTCATACTGTTTCTGCCACGACAGCACACGTGCCAGGCCGATCTTGACATCGAGATCGGAGGAATGGCGCGTAAGGATGTCGCGATACAGTGAGGTAGCCTGATCAAACTGTCCGTCTCGTGCCAGGACGCGCGCGAGGTTCCCGCGGGTCTCGTCGTCAGCCGGAGAATCAGTCAGGATCTGTTGGTAGGCGGTGATCGCTTGCTTGGTTGCTCCGGTTTGTTCCCATGCCTGTGCTTGTGCGAGCCGCTCGGCTCTCTCCTGTGCTGTGGATCCAACAGCGATAGGTGGCGGAGGATTCTCTAACGGAGAGTGAGCACGTTTGATCGAGGCGATGCGCTCAGCGATCGCGTAGTCATGACCAATGGCATAGGCACGCTCGTAGTAGGAGAGGGCATCCGTGGCACGTTCTTCCCAGAATAGGAGATCTCCCAGTCCCTGGAGCGCTTCCGCATGCCGTGGATTTTCCCGCAGCACGCCTTCGTAGAGTTGTTGTGCTTCCTTCCTATCCGTTTGCCAGGAGAGCACCCGTGCCAGGGCGGTTCGTACGTCGAGATCTGCCGGATGCCGATGGACTATCTCTCGATACAACTCAGCGGCCTCGGTATGGGAGCCTTGCCACAAGAGGACTCTGGCGAGGGCCGCGCGGACGTCGTCATTTTCAAGGTCTTGTTGAAGTATTGTGCGGTAGATGGCGATTGCATCGCCATATTGCTTGGTTTGTTCAAACTGCTTGGCTTGCTCACGCAACGAGCGTGATGATGCTCCGTCAGCAGCAAGAACGGGTTGATATCCGAGCGTATAGAGCACCAAGGCACCGATGCAGATGATCGGCAAACGAGGACGATGCGGAGCTGATCCTGTTGAAGCTGGGTTGGTCATCATCTTATCGTGTGAGTGCCAGGTACCCGGGCAGGTCATGAATTACGAGTCCTGCGAAGGTGGCCTGGCGAATTCGAGCAAAGAGGTTCGTGATCATGAGCTGCACGTCTTGCTCTGTACGACCTGCAAATGAAAGGCGCTCAGGGCGTACCACCGTTCGATGATGGATACGAAACCACATCCGATGATCCTGTTCCGGTGATTCCATTTTTGCCTGAGGCTCCAGGGTCAATGTTCGTCGGACAGGATCAAGCACACCGTCCGCCAAAGCGGTTCGGTACTCTCGTTTCAGGATGACATGCCGCTCGAGGAGCAGACTTGTGGTTTCCAGGGCGAGCCAGACCGGCACATGTGCCAAGGCTCCGTAGCGGAGAACGTCGTCACTGATTGCCATCACTTCGTCTGCATCGGTTCGATAGCTCATGACGGCCACTTCATCCACCCGATCCATCACCGAAAACGCGAGAGGCCGCTGTCTGTGAATGGTGGAAGAGAACCAGAAGGGAATCACCACGGAGAACGTCGCTCGTCCCCGCAAGGCAGACTTCACACGATCGATGGTGTCTAAATAGCGATCGAAGATCGTTTCGTCTTCGGGAAAGCTATCCAATAGGTACGGTTCGATGTCTAACTGCACACCTGGGAGCTTCTGATTTCCCATCAGTCCCAGTAACCGGTCTAATTTCGAGATCAACGGTGTGGCGTGGTCGATCATGTCCGGAGCCCCGTCGAGCGCATAGAGCTCGATGTCCGCCGACTTTGTGACGGCAAAGAGTTGGGCGTAGGCGGTCCAGATATGATCCGAGTCATGCACATCGGGGAGTTGGAGCAAGATTCGTCGACAGTGCTGCTTCCGGCAGATTGCCACCATGCTCTCAGGATCCCGTATCGCCGCGCGATAGTCCCAATACCAAAATCCCATGGATGGAGTCGGAGGAGGTTCGGATGATGGTGTGCTGAAGGCGAGTTCGTCGATGACCAGGTCCACATCTGTATCGGCCACGAGTCGAATCTGAGTCAGCTGTCGAAGGTCGACCTGTCGTGCGAGTGAGGCCAGTGGCACCTCGAGTGAGAAGTGCCCGGTCAAACGTTCGGCTACTGCCTGGGCCTGCTGCGCGTCGACCAATTCAATCCTCACAGGGCTTGAGGTTGTCCCGCGTACCAGAAGCGTGCGAAACGATAATGCATCCAGACTCTTGTTGGTTGTCTGCAAAGACCACATCGCTCCGCAGGGCTCAGTTCCTTGGCGAGCAATCCTGAGATGGAGCGGGGGGATCAGACTGACCTCAGTCTGACACGTCACAATGGGTTGCCACACTCCAGTCTGAGCCGACAGGTCTAGTCGGTCATCTGATGGTCGATGGGAGGAAAGAACAAATGAATTGGCCGTCTGCCGCCCGCGCACTATAATTTTAGGAATAGACTGAGAATCGGCATACACTAATTCGATTTCCTCGATATCGGTTAGTGCGCGCTGTCCAGGAATCATCAAGTCCTGGGTGAAGGCCACGGAGGGCCAGAGCCATCCTACGAGGACGAGCACACCGGCGGTCACCCGTCGGTGCAGCCGCTTTGAGGATGAGAACTCAGGGAGCGAGCCGCCATGCAACTCGATTCTGCCCCGCATCACGCATGACATTCGAAACGATCTACGGTGTATCCCAGGCATTGTTTCTACTGTATTTAGTGACACTGACGGGAGGGTACTTACTCCTTAATGCGATTTCCATCTTTTCGCTTCGGCAATATTTCGAAGAGCGAATGGGGGAGCACTTCCCGCAGGCGTTCACCGGGTATGAGCCGCAAATTAGCATCATTGTGCCAGCATATAACGAAGCCGCCACAATCGCGAGTTCTATTCAATCTTTGTTACAGCTCCGCTATCCCGAATATGAAATCATCGTGGTCAACGACGGTTCGAAAGACGACACCATCGACGTGCTGCGGCGGGCGTTCGAACTGAAGCCGTTTCCTGAGGCGTACGGTCGCGATCTGCCGACGCAGCCGATTCGAGCCACGTACCACTCCTCGATCTATGCCAACGTCCGTGTCATCGACAAAGAAAACGGAGGGAAAGCCGATTCACTGAATGCGGGGATCAATCTGTCGGTCTACCCCTTGTTTTGCTGTATCGATGCGGATTCGGTCTTGGCGCAGGACAGTCTCTATCGCGTGGTGCAGCCGTTCTTGCTCGATCACCGTACCGTTGCCTGCGGTGGGACGATCCGTGTCGCCAATGGCTGCTCCGTCGAAGCCGGACGTCTGAAACAGGTGGGGCTGCCGTCGAGCCTCCTAGCGCTGCTTCAAACCGTCGAATACCTCCGCGCGTTCTTGTCCGGTCGGCAGGGATGGTCACCGATGAATGCGATGCTGATTATCTCTGGGGCCTTTGGATTATTCCGGAAGGAGGCGGTCCTGAAAGTCGGAGGGTATCGAACGGCCACGATCGGCGAAGATATGGAATTAGTGGTGCGTCTCCATCACCATTATCGGATCAATGATCTCCCCTATCGGATTACCTATGTGCCGGATCCTGTCTGCTGGACCGAAGTGCCGGAAGATTATCGCACGCTCAGGAATCAACGCATCCGCTGGCAACGTGGGCTCTGCGACAGCCTCGGGGGTCACTTCGAGCTGTGCTGTCATCCTAAGGGCGGCACCGTCGGGTGGCTCGCATTCCCATTTATGGCGGTGTTCGAATGGTTCGGGCCGGCGTTTGAAATTTTTGGGTATCTGTTGCTGCTGATCGGACTGGGATTAGGGTTGGTCTCTTTCCAGGTGTGGCTTCTCTGTGTGTGCGTCGCGATCGGGCTTGGCATCATCTTGTCCTTAAGTGCCCTGCTGATGGAGGAAATGGCGTTTCATCTGTACCAGCGGCCATCTGACCTGCTCAAACTCGTTCTAGTTGCGGTCATTGAAAATTTTGGGTATCGGCAACTCAACTCCTACTGGAAATTGATCGGCCTCATCCGGTGGATTCGAGGCACAAAGGCAGAATGGGGCAACATGATCCGATCCGCTTCGTGGCAATCCCAACAAGCTCGTCCGGGAAAGAACTGACCTAGGTGCTGATTCAAGGACATCTGGACATGGGTTGACCGTCCCGAACAACCTGATATCGCTCGGCTGCTTCTGGTGTGACGTGTTTCCTGCTTTTATCGCGACATATCTCTCCCAGGCCTCTTGTTTACCTTTCCTCCGCTCCTCCGTCTAACCTATCAGACAAGGTTGGAAGGAGGGGGCTATGCAAACATTCCGTTCAAAAATGAGCCTGTTCGTCATGACGGCCTCGATGCTGTTATCAGGCTGTGTCTCGACCCTGGTGCATGACGATGTCAAGCGTACCACGGGGATCGACGGTTATTGTTCCGGGAGTCAATGGGTAGACGATTCTTCCATTGCTGTTCTACCGGTTCCGGTGGTCGCGTTTCTGACCCCTCATATCGACTTGCGAGATGTCTCTAGTGAGCCCTACCTGAATCGGTGTGGCGCTTCGACGAGGGTGATCAATCGTGATGTCTCGGTCAACAGAGTGGCCTGTCTGCCGGCTGGGCTCACGAGGATTGTGACGCTGGGCGTCTGGCAATGGTGTCCGGCCAGGGTCACCTGGTCGGCGGATGTATTGGCCGATACGCCACGATCTGCAAGTGTTTCGCTTGGTGAGCAATGAAAGCAGAAGTCGTCATCACCATTCATTTATACAAGGAACGTACCATGAATACTTCACGATGGATCTTCAGTCTGATGGGCATGATGGGACTCGCAGGACTTCTGGCTGCTTGTGGGAGCGACGGGGCACCCTCTGTATCGGCCAGTGGTTCGGGAAGCGGGTCAGGCAGCGGTTCTGCATCAGCGTCGGGGACGATCACCGGCTTTGGGAGCGTGGTCGTCAACGGGAAACGATTCGACACGAGCAGCTCGTCGTTCACGGTTGATGGCCAATCCGGCAGCCAAAGCGACCTCAAGGTCGGGATGATCGTGACGGTCAATGGTTCGTTCAACGGCACTCAACGGTCGGCAGCCGCCGTGCTCCAGAAGGATGCCGTCGAGGGACTTGTGCAATCAGTGGCTACAGATGGTCTCAGTTTGATCGTGATGGGGCAAACCGTGTTGGTCGATAACACGACCTTGATCGATGACAATATCCCTGGCCGAAATCTTCTGAATCTTGTGTCCGGAACCGATCACGTCGAAGTAAACGGGCACATCCGTCCCAATGGCGTCATTCAGGCGACGTTCATTGAAAAGAAACTGATCAATGTCACGCCGGAGGTACGCGGATTCGTCACCGATCATAACGATGGAGCCAAGACGTTCCAGATCGGGTCGCTCACGGTGAACTATGCGACGGCTCTGATCAGCGACATGCCCGCCCCAAATGGCAGTAATTGGAATGGCCTGTCGGTGGAAGCAAAGGGGGCCGTTTTTACCGCGACCACGACGACGCTCACGGGGACCAAGGTCGAGCCAGAGAACCGAGGCGTGAGCGATCAGGTCGACGAATTTGAAGTTGAGGGTTACGTGACGCAGGTGCGTGGGGCCGGCGATTTCTTCATCGGCAATACGCGGGTGCAGACGACCGGGAACACGGAGTTTCGAGGCGGCACGATCGATGAGATTGTCGTAGGTGCAAAGCTCTCGGCAGAAGGCCGATGGGAGAACGGCATTCTCATTGCCACTAAACACGTCAAGTTTCATGAGGGCGTGAAGCTCGAAGGCGACATTGAGATGATCAGCTCAAACTCGATCAGACTCACAGGATTACCCGGTCTGACGGTCACTGTGAATGGTCAGACTGAACTCAGGGACACCAACCTCGGTGGGCTATCGTCGGGTGACCATGTCCGACTGCGCGGGCGAGTGAGCGGTCCTAATTCCGTGATCGCCACCCGCGTCGAGTTACGGTCTGGGGATAACGACGTGGATCTGCAGGGGCCGGTGCAGTCGATCGCTGGAAACGTCATCGTGATCTTAGGTGTGTCGGTCGATACCAGCACCATCTCACAGTTCGAGAGTGTGAGCGGTTCCTCAATGAATCGTGCCGGGTTCCTGGCTGAGGTCAAGGCGAATGCCCTGGTGAAGGTGAAGGGCGACTTGAACGGGTCGATGGTGAGATGGGCCGAGGCAGAATTGGAAGATTAGTTTGGCTCAAGTTCATCGGCTCGCTACACTGAGTCAATAAGATTATTATCGAGGAGGAGATCAATGATGAATCGTACGAGTTGGAAAGAAATCATCGTGGGCACCCTTGCTGGGTTGTCGCTTCTGACTTCACCGGCAATCGGAAAGATGAGCAGTTCCGCTGAAGAGTTGACCGTTCGGGTGGATAACCGAGGACCAGGTTCGCTGAACAGCGGCCATGGCTCTCTCAACAGTGGCCCTGGATCCCAATATAGTGGCCATAGCGGCCGCAATGAAGGTGATCATAGTGGAAGACATGGCCAAGATTCCGTGGCCATCGCGCAGGCCGGCGATGATATCCGTCAGGAAGATCGTAGGGCCGACCGGAGAGAAGATCGTCGCCTTGATCGCCGTGAGGATCGGCGCGAGGATCGCCAGATGGATCGACGAGAAGATCGCCGTGAGGACCGACAAACCGATCGGCGAGAGAATCAACGGTCCAATGCAGGTGGGGAACTT
>JAHBWO010000175.1 GCA_019636945.1 Nitrospira sp.
GGCATACGGAGGTATTGGGTTGCATGATCGATATGCGATGGACGTGGGTAATTGTGACTGTGCTTTATGGAATGAATGTTCCGCTCTTGGCCTGGGCTGAGCCGTCGCTCCAGATCCCTCGAACATCCTCATTAACTGAGCAGCAGCTCCAGAACGAAGCTCTTTATCTTGAGGAAGAGACGGTCAGCATCGCCAGCCGGTACGAACAGCCGATTTCACAGGCCCCCTCCAACGTATATGTCATCAGTCAGGAAGACATCCGCCGCTCGGGAGCAACCGATCTTCCGCCTGTGCTCCGCCGAATTCCAGGCCTAGAAGTCATGCAACTCGGCAGCATCGATTTCAACGTAAGCATGCGTGGGAACAACCAACTCATTGCCAATAAACTTCTCGTCTTGGTCGACGGCCGCTCAGTGTATATCGATGCCGCAACACTTGTCCTGTGGACTCTGTTGCCTGTGACGCTCCCGGAGATCAGCCGGATCGAAATTCTCAAAGGTCCGGCTTCCGCCATCTATGGATTCAACGCGTTTGATGGAGTCATCAACATCATTACCAAGTCGCCGGAAGAGATGAAAGGCACGACGCTCCAGGTGACGGGAGGGGACTTGGGCACGGTCATCAGCTCTGCGGTTCAGGCTGGATCTGTGAGTTCGTTCAGCTACCGATTGTCCGTCGGGCAGGAGCGGGTTCAGCAGTGGCAGAATCGTGATGCACTGGCGCTCAACCTCTGGAAACTCAACTCCCATACTGAATACCTGCTGCCCAACCAGTCGCAGATTGCCTTTGATGTCGGCCTTGCTCGAGCAGATCCGTACGATGGTCCTGGCAATGGAGTCTCAAGCGGTAACCTTCAGCACACACAGCCCTACGTCTACCTCACGTACAAGGCGGGTCATTTCGCCCTTCGCGGTTGGTGGAACGGCGTTTTCACCGACAACCAGAACTTGGTCAATCCCATCCTGACGCCTGTGCTCAAAATTATTTCTCCGGCTGGAAGAACTGACACCAGCAACCATTTCAACAGCTACAATATCGAGGCTGATTACTCCACACGCGTACTGCCGACGGTCTTGCTCAGCGCCGGAGTCAACTACCGGCGAAACCTGGCACTGGCCACCTACCTATCTGAACATACGAAGGAACACCGACTAGGTTTCTATTTCAACGGTGAGTGGGAGGTCATGAAATCGCTCACCGCCGTCGCTGGCCTCCGCTATGACTTAGACACGTTTATCGATCCGACCTATAGTCCTCGGGCGGCACTGACCTACAGCCCTCGAGAAGGACACACCTTTCGTCTCTCGGGTGGTCTTGCCTTTCGTCCGCCGCAAGCAAACGAACGAAATTTGTTATCGCTCTCTCAGATATCGTTTCCAGGTGGCACGGTCACCACCCTGGCCATTGGGTCCAGGGATCTGGTGCCCGAGCAAATCGTCTCCTACGACCTCGGGTACAATGGATGGTATTTCCAGCACCGCTTACGCGTCCGTGCCGATATCTTCTTCAATCAACTTTCCCATCTCATCTCCAATCGCGCAACTGGTCCAGGCCAGACGGCAGCACGGCAACCCAGCAACGGTGGGAGCGCAGATATTTACGGGGGAGAAGTGGGGGTCGAATACCTCTGGAGTGCCTGGCTGTCAGGATTCGCCAATATGAGTTATCAGCAGTTTAGCCAGGACAATACCGGCTTTAATCGTCGTGGGATGCCGCGGTTCAAATGGAACGTGGGGCTCCGTGGCAATTGGGAAAGCGGAATGCAGGCCGAGTTACTTTACCACTATGTAGGCGCTGCCATCTACCCCCTCTCCGATGCATTTTCACGTCTCAGGCCGATCCTCCCGGCAGGAACCATCATCCCGTCTGAACAGATCGACAGCTACCACCTCCTCAACCTCCGAATCGGATATCGCTTCTGGCAGGAGCACACAAGCGCAGGCTCTCGCCGCGAGGCGGAGGTAGCCATCTCAGTCTTCAACGCGCTGAACGACACCCACCGCGAGCATCCTCTTGGTGACTTACTTGGCACTCGCGTAATGGGATGGTTGACGGTGAAGCTGTAATGAAGAACTATTTTCCGGTAGAGCTTGGTCTCTCTCGCCTGACTAGATACCGCAGACCAAACGACCTTTCCTCTCCTCACTCTGGCTCGTAGTTCAGATTCGGCGAGAGCCAGCGCTCAACCGTGCGAAGATCCATCCCTTTGCGACGAGCATAGTCTTCAACTTGGTCTTTCCCGATCTTGCCGACAGCGAAGTATTTCGCGTCCGGGTGAGCCAAATAGAATCCGCTGACCGCCGCAGCCGGCCACATCGCGTAGCTTTCTGTCAGGGTGATGCCGGCATTCTTTTCAACTGACAAGAGATCGAACAAGAGTCGCTTTTCGGTATGGTCCGGGCAGGCCGGATAGCCCGGCGCCGGACGAATTCCTCGGTATTTTTCACGAATCAACTCCTCATTCGTGAGTTGTTCTTTTTTTCCATACCCCCACTCGTCTCTGACTCGCTTATGGAGAAATTCGGCGAACGCCTCAGCCAGCCGGTCCGCAAGCGCCTTGGCCATAATGGAGTTATAGTCGTCATGATCTCGATCGAACTGTTTGCAGAGTTCTTCCAATCCCAAGCCAGCCGTGACAGCAAATGCCCCAATGTAATCCTGCCGACCTGAGTCTTTTGATGCCACATAATCCGCGAGCGACAGATTTGGCTGCCCGGCCGGCTTCTCCGATTGCTGTCGCAAATGATGGATCGTCGTGAGCACGGTCTTCCGCGAGGCATCCGCATACAATTCGATGTCGTCCCCGACCGACGCAGCTGCAAAGAAGCCGTAGACTCCCTTGGCTGTGAGCTGTCGCTTCTTGATGATTTCATCGAGGAGCCGACGCGCATCGTCGAAGAGTTCTTGCGCTCTCGGCCCGATGGTCGGATCCTCGAAGATCGTTGGGTAACGGCCCTTCAACTCCCAGGTATGGAAGAAGGGCGACCAATCGATGAAGGGCATCAGCTCAACCAGCGGCTGATCCTCAATGGTTTGAATTCCCAGTACGGCCGGTGTTGGAATATCGGTCTGGTCATAGTTCGAGACAAGCCGATTGACACGAGCCTTGGCAATCGGGATGAGCAGCTTGGCCCCCCTGTCCTGGTGCGATTGTCGCATCCGCTCGTAGTCGTCCTTGACTTGCTGTACGAACCCTTCCCGTTGTGTGTGACTCACCAGACTTCCCACGACACCCACCGCACGTGAGGCATCTAATACGTGAACAACGCCTCGCCCATAGGAAGGCGCGATCTTCACCGCTGTGTGGGCTTTGCTCGTGGTCGCCCCGCCGATCAAGAGTGGCACCTCGAACCCTTCACGAGTCATTTCTTTGGCCACATGCACCATCTCATCGAGTGACGGCGTAATCAGCCCGCTCAGGCCGATGATGTCGGCATGGTTCTCCCGTGCCGCAGCAAGAATTTTTTCACAGGGCACCATCACACCGAGGTCGATCACTTCATAGTTGTTACAACCCAGCACGACACCGACGATGTTCTTGCCGATGTCATGCACATCGCCCTTCACCGTTGCCAGCAGCACCTTACCCTGCGATTGAAAGTTGCCCGACCGCTTCTTCTCCTCCTCCATGAAGGGCATGAGATAGGCCACGGCCTTCTTCATGACACGCGCGCTCTTCACGACCTGCGGTAAGAACATCTTGCCTGACCCGAACAGATCGCCGACCACGTTCATACCGGCCATTAACGGGCCTTCGATCACTTCAATCGGCTTGGCGTATTTCTGACGCGCCTCCTCGGTGTCTGTGTCTATAAAATCCGTGATGCCCTTGACGAGGGCATGGGAGAGCCGATCCTCCACCGTCCCCTTGCGCCACTCGTCGTCCTTGACCGCCGCCTTTCCTTTCGCTTTGACGGTTTCAGCAAACGTGACCAGACGTTCGGTCGCATCAGGCCGACGATTCAGCAACACGTCTTCCACCAATTCGAGCAGATCTTTGGGAATTTCCTCATACACGGCCAATTGCCCGGCATTGACGATACCCATATCCAACCCGGCCTTGACGGCGTGGTAGAGAAATGCCGCGTGCATGGCTTCACGCACGACATTGTTGCCGCGGAACGAAAAGGAGATGTTGCTGATCCCGCCACTGACCTTGGCTCCCGGCAGATTCTGCTTGATCCAGCGCGTCGCTTCGATAAAGTTGACCGCGTAATTATTGTGTTCTTCAATGCCCGTCGCCACAGTCAAAATATTCGGGTCGAAGATGATGTCTTGCGGAGGAAACCCCACCTGCTCCGTCAGGAGCTTGTAGGAACGTGCGCAGATGTCCTGCTTCCGCTCCAGCGTATCGGCCTGGCCTTTCTCATCAAAGGCCATGACCACGACCGCCGCACCGTAGCGACGGATCAGCGTCGCCTGATCGATGAATTTCTGTTCACCTTCTTTCAAACTGACACTGTTCACGACCGCTTTGCCCTGGATATTCTTCAAACCGGTCTCCAGCACCTCCCACTTGGAACTGTCCACCATGATCGGCACTTTACAGATATCCGGCTCCGAGGCGACCAGCCGAAGGAACTTCTCCATGGCCGCCTTGGAGTCGAGCATGCCCTCGTCCATATTGATATCGATGATCTGGGCCCCGCCCTCCACTTGCTGCCGCGCCACCGACAGAGCCGCCTCATAATCTCCCGCGAGAATCAGCTTGGCGAAGGCCGGCGAGCCGGTCACGTTCGTGCGTTCACCGATATTGACAAAGTTCGAATCAGGCCTGATCGTCACGGCTTCGAGTCCGCTCAAGCGCGTGTAGGGCTCAACCGTCGATGGCACATGCGGCTTCACCCCGCGCACCGCTTCCGCGATATGCTGAATGTGGGCCGGCGTCGTACCGCAACAGCCTCCGACGATATTCAACCATCCATTGTTCACCCAGTCGCGCAACTGAGGCGCCAAGGTTTCCGGTGTCTCCGGAAATCCGGTCGGCAACAGAGGATTCGGCAGACCGGCGTTGGGATGGGCACTGATGTAAATCGGGGCGATCCGGGACAGGTCTTCGATCAACGGACGCATTTCTTTCGGCCCCAACGCGCAATTCATCCCCACGCTCAACAGCGGCACATGGGAGATTGAATTCCAAAATGCCTCGACCGTCTGACCGGTCACCCCGCGGTTACTACCGGCCTGGATGAACGTCACCGACGCCATAATCGGAACCCGCCTGGCCCCGGACGCAAAGGCCTCTTGAATCGCGAAGAATGCCGCCTTGGCATTCAAGGTATCAAAAATGGTTTCGACCAATAGCAGATCCGCGCCCCCGTCGAGCAACCCGCGCACCTGCTCGCCGTACGCCAGGACCAGTTCGTCATATGTTGTACCTCTGGCGGCAGGGTTATTCACATCGGTAGAAATCGATGAGGTCTTGGTCGTCGGGCCGATCGCCCCGGCGACAAAACATCGCCGTCCCGGCTGTGCCTGTTCCACGGCAACGACGGCTCGTCTCGCACACTCGGCGCCCGCTTTGGACAACTCATACCCGAGCCGGTCCATACCGTAATCCGCCAGCGAGATGGCTTGGGAGTTGAACGTGTTCGTCTCGATGATGTCCGCACCGGCCTCCAAATACTGCCGATGAATGTCTTCAATGACCGACGGCTGCGTGATATTCAACAGATCATTATGCCCCTTGAGGTCCTTCTTCCAATCCTTGAAGCGCTCACCTCGAAAGGCCGCCTCATCCAGCTTCCGCTGCTGAATCATCGTCCCCATCGCGCCATCAAGGATCAGGATCCGTTCGTTCAGCATCTCCACGATGGGCCATTTCACTTGTCTGAGCATTGTCACCTTCTCTCAGGATCGGATAGTTGCTGAGTGATTCGTCGCGATCATACTGGAAGGTCTTCCAACGCGGCAAGCCGGCGGTCATTTTCTTGACATGAATTTGGATGCCTCGCTACGATGCCGGTGATGTCCCTCTCGACCCTCCTCCGCTCCACCACGCGTGCCCTTGCCTTGTGCGTCCTCGTGCTCGCTGCTCTCCCCTCGATCACTATGGCAACTCCTTATTTCGAAGACGGTTTCCTCGGGCTTTCCCAACAAGAATTGCACGAGAAGCTTGGCAGGCCCCAAGCGGTGCGTGACCGTAAGTCCGCGCTCAGGGTCTTCACGTATTACCCGATCACGGATTGGGCGACCTATTTCAGCAAACTGGTCTCTCCTGAAAACGGCGAAGATGTGTATACATTTACCCGCGAAGGAATCGAGATCCGCTATTCATTCAGCTATGCGGTTGACCTGAATGGTGACGATGAGAATCGTCCGCTCATCGTGCGGTTGGTCGACATCGAGTTTCCCCACCCGGTCCCTATGACCAGACTCCCCTCACTGATTCCTGAATTTCACCCCTCATCGGATCCGACCAGCCCCACGTTTCGATCGAATATTTGGGTATTGCTGTTTCAAGGGCCTGCTTCACCGGACGCCCGCTTCATCGTCAAGGAACCAGGCAAGGATCAGCTCGATTGGACCCTCTGTTTTCAACTTTTCTCACTGCAGGGACTTCCTGACCGCCTGACAAGAGAGTCCCGAATCGATCGCGTCGAGATCGGCGCACAGAGCGTGGAGTTTATCACGAGGCGATTACGACACACGCATGAACCGACCCTCAACCCCTTTTCTGCTCAATTCGAGAAGCAACCGATCTCCCCACCGCGGTCGTTGAAAGCCATCCCGGTTCCTCGCTATGCGGAGTAATCGGCGCAGCCAACTGTTTCGAGTTTCATGTTTCAAGTTCCAAGTTTTTGATTTCTGCCTAACTTGAAACGTTAAACACGAAACCTGAAACTCATGATGAATGAGCGAGTGACGGTGAGTATCGCGTATCGGTGATCGTCTGAGAAGGGCCGAAAAAGTAACGCGGGCTAAGGCGAGACCTGAAGACGATTCTGCTGCGTTTGTCCTGCAGCGACCGCTTTCTCTTTCATGCGATCCATTGGGCCGCCGTCGCTGGTGTACATGAGCACGGGTGTCCCGATCCCCAAGACGATCAATAGGCCCAAGGCCAACAAGCGCACCATCGGGCTGTTTTTACTGAAAAACATGATGAGCAGCAGGACCACCGCAGCGATGCCGGCTTGAGTCACAATCTTTGACTGCTCCGGTGCCAACCCCGCCACATCAATATGCACCGATGACAGCTCCCAGCCAAAATTCTTCGCTTGTGCTTTGACTTTGTCTTGCACTGACTGTAGCGTCGACGGCGGCTTCGTCACCGCATCGGGTTGCTCATGCGCTTTCACCTTCGCTCGAAACTTTTGGGGGATGGTTTCCAGCGCATCCGTGTAGACCAAATTTCCCTGATCATCGATATACGAATAGATCGTTGTCGCCCAGGCTTCGACAGAAAGTCCCTGCCCCAGCACGACACAGAGCCACATGAACAACGCCCAACCGCACTGCTTGACGATCATGTATCGACCTACCTCGTTATATACTCACCGCAGAGAATCTCAGGGCATCCCCGATGTTTTGCCCTATTAAGTATAGCTAGCCTTATATCCATTTGATTTTACAGGGCATTAATCGCACTTCCTTGACTCTGGCGCAAGTGCGCTGTTAGCATCTCAATCTTTTCATTACACCATGGCTGCTGAATCTCAACCGCTGTCCCTTGATTCCGACACGAATGAGCCGTCATTCATTCGTCGTCGCCCTGTGCGGATCATTATCTATACAGGGCTTGTTCTCTTTGTCTTGATGGCGGTGGTTTGGCCCATGATCGTGCAACTCGGCGATCCAGACTTTCGCAAGCACATTGAGCAACATCGCGTCATGGTGGGAATGAGCAAGGAACAGGTATTACAAGCCTGGGG
>JAHBWO010000176.1 GCA_019636945.1 Nitrospira sp.
TCGATTGTTTGGAGCAGAGCCATGAGCCCTTCTCGGACCACCCCATGGTCGTCTACGATCAGGACCTTAATTGGTTCCATCGTCCCTCTCTACGGTCTATCAGAATGATACTCGGTCTAGCTGACTGCCCCACAGCTTCCGTAGGCCTCTCTGGTGGGGTGCTCTGCTGGGTACGGAGCGGCGCACATATTTTTTGTGGACTGTCTCCAAATGCCACACTGAAAAACGTTGTGTTCGGAGGCTGGACCTCTAACCGCCTTTCCCGACCTGGGACATTAGAATCGCCGATCGCCAGGAGCTGTTGCTTACTCAAGAATAGGCCGTTTGTCTATAGAGGGGCTGTTGAAAAAAGCGGTGTGCGGCCTCCGGTGAGAGGAGGATGGTCCAAACGATCTCGCCAAAGGTCTTCGAGGAACGCCTCCACGGTAGGCACTCCCCGTAGGGTGCTCTTGAGTTGGTATCCGGGAGGAGGGGTTCCTCCTTTGAGGCAAGGTCCGTGGACCTGGTCCTGCGCTTAGGCCACCACGAAGTTCGCGTCGAGGACGACCAACCGTTTGAGGTTAAACACCATGGCCTGCAAGAAGGCTGCGAATTGATTCTTCGCCACCCCACGGTAGCGCACGCGCTTCGGGCGCTGGGCAAAGACCCGTTCATAGGGTGCTCGCAGATGCGTATACCACCGGTCGCGATCCCGATTCTTGGATTTCATATTGTTCCGTTGAATGGCCGCGAGATGACAGCTCCGTTGGGCGGCAGCCTGCCGAGCGGGAGCCGTACAATAGCCTTTGTCTCCATAGATCGCCCCTTGGGTGGGGCAGACATGCCGGAGGCCGTGGGCATCGGGCAGATTGGCTGGGGTGGTGGCCACCTTGTTGATCAGCCCGGATTGCATATCCACGCTGACATGCTCTTTATAGCCGTACCAATATTTCTTCTTCCCCTTACAGCCAATCCGGGCTTGTGTATCCACCGCCACTTTCGGCAACACCGTGTTGTTCAGCTTCTCGATGTGCTGCTGCCGCGCCTTGTCGCGCTCTTCCCACAGCGTAGCTTTGGCAATCAGATGCGTGGCATCCACAAACGTGAACACTTCACTCATGAGTCCTGCCGCTTTGAGCTGTTCGCGCATCGTGGCAAAGAGTTGGGAGAGGCGAGTCGGCCCGATGCGGGTACGGACACGGCTGAACAGGCTGTAGTCGGGTGTGGGTTCCGACAAGCTGAACCCACACAGCCACTTGGCGGCCAGATTTTCTTCCAGATATCGCTCCAGCTCCCGATCCGAGAGGTCTTCCATGAATTGCACGAGCAGACAGCGAAAGAGCCGCTGCACGCCATACCCCTCAGCGCCTTTGAGCTGACGCACGTCGGCCAAGGCTTCGGTGCTATCCGGCAGATAGGCCTGAAACCGCCGGTACGGGTGCGTGGACGATACCAGGCTGTCGGGATCGACCATTTCCATTTGGGACATACAGGGCTCCAGAGTGGAAAAGAAGTATAAAACGCGATTGGACGAGGCGCAGTATAACAAAAATTCAAGCAACGCCCCCTTTATTCAACAGTCCCATAGACAGACCCATCAAAATCCCGTGTCATGTCGAGTGCACCCAGATAGAAACCGCTCAGCTCACCAAGAATTATAGAATCCTAGAACCTTCGCTATCTATAGAGATGTTTTCGGGCAACTCGTATGCTTCGTAAGCCCGATCCTCCGCACAATCATCAAATTCGAGCAGGAATTCCTGTAGCGTGGCCCGGACGAAGTTCGTGCGCTGGTCGCACGTGATTTGATGGTCGTCCGTCTGAAAAAGGTGTGCTGACGCTGTCGGAACGCCAACTGGTCAAAACTGCGGAAGCGTTGAAATGGTGAAACGACTGCGGCAGAACCTCATCGCGCAGAGTCGCGATAAGATCTGCGAGCAAGTCAGCGAGATCACCGGCGCCAAGATTCTCGTCCTCTTTAGCGATATCGATGTACAACGTCTTTACGACGGATCGGGAGATCCAATATGGGACGAGGTAGCAGGCCGCCGGATGGCGGCAGCTTCGGCTCCATTGCATGATCCCTTCGTTAACGAAGGATTAGTAGTTCTAGGTCGCAGTATCCATCACGCTTCTGCTGCAATCGCCGATCCGCTGTTGAGACAACATGCGTCGATCGTCGTTCGCCCTTCAAATAGACTCAGGGCCGTGAGCTTGCTGAACAGTGAAGCATCTCAATCGATGGTTTCAAGTTTGAGGTTTCATGTTTCAGGTTGTCCGGAAACTTGGTGCCTGAAACGTGGAACTTGAAACTACTCCGGGCGAGTTCACCACGAACCGTCATGAACAAGCTGGTTAGTGCTCCTCCATGATGGAGACTCACATGAGTCCGGGAGAATGATGCGGTATCAGCACGATTCGATGAAGGAGGATGTCGAAGAAGCGCAGAGGCTACGGGAGGGCTTGTAAAGGTGCGTCACGCAGATGTAGGTGAGGATGCTACTCATACCCGGCTAGGGCGCCCACAGGGCGGGGACCGGCACGAGCCAGAGTTTCTCGCCGAATGGGATGACGCGATCACCCAGGTAGAGCACGAGACCGGTGCGGAACCGTTTACCGAGTTGATCGCGTAGCGCTTGTAAGGCGACAAAGTCAGAGGCTGTCACGGTCGCGCTCCCTTTGACTTCGACACCGGCCACTGAGCCGTCGGTTTGTTCCAGCACCACATCCACCTCCGCCCCGCCGACGGAGCGGAAATGGTAGAGCGAGGCGTGTGGAGCAATCCAAGACAGCTGTTTGCGCAGTTCACCCACGACGAAGGTTTCCAGCATCCGTCCCAATAACGCGCGATCGTCGTGGAGTCGTCGCGCCTGTGCACCGATCAGATGGCAGGCCAGGCCGGTGTCGACCAGATGCAGTTTGGGGGCCTTGACCAGGCGCTTGCCCATGTTTGTTGACCAGGCCGGGAGGCGATGCACGAGAAACACTGTTTCCAGCATGGCGAGATAGCGGGTCAAGGTTGTGTGCGGGAGTCCGGCATCCCTGCCGATGTCGGCGAGATTCGCCAACCCGGCTGTGCGAGCAGCAAGCAGTTTGAGCAGGTTGGGCAGCTGGTGCAGCGCATCCACCCGGGCCAGATCGCGCACGTCCCGTTGGAGAATGGTGGAAATGTAGGACGCAAACCACGCCGACCGGCGATCGTCGTCGGTACGCTCGACGGCTTCCGGGTATCCGCCTCGCGTTAATCTGGCTGCAAGATCCTGTGTCGTTGCGGTGAACTTGGTTTTGGCGATGGTGCCGTCAAACAGACGGGTCACGAATCGCTCCCGTGTGCCGGCAAGCTCACCCGATGAAAACGGGAAGAGCGGAATGATCTCCATCCGTCCGGCCAGTGATTCGGATAACCGTGGCAAGGTCAATACGTTAGCCGATCCCGTCAGCAGAAAGCGACCGGGTGTGCGGTTCTTGTCCACGGTGACTTTGATCGCCGGGAAGAGATCCGGGGCCTTCTGGATTTCGTCGAGGACGACCGGGCCCTGCAGGTTGCGGATGAACCCCACCGGATCGCTCGCAGCCAAGGCGAGCGTGGCCACATCATCCAGGGTGAAGTATTCTGCCCCGGTTTTCTCAGCCATCACTCTGGCCAGCGTGGTTTTTCCTGTTTGCCGAGCGCCGTTCAGGAGCACAACCGGCGTGTCGGCCATGGCCGAGTGGACCGCGTGCTCAATAGTTCGCTTGATCATGGAGATATATTCACCTGTTTGTGGTGAATTTGCAAGCGAACCATCACGAAAACAGGATTCAGCGGTCATCCGCTCCAATTCTATAGTTGGATGCCGGTGGCGGAGGTCCTGATCGGGTGCAAAAACCGGTGAATGATACAGCCAGCCGCAGTATCCATCACGCTTCTGCTGCAATCGCCGATCCGCTGTTGCGACAATGTGCGTCGATCGTCGTTCGCCATTCAATAGGCTCAGGGCCGTGAGCTTGCCGAACGGTGAAGCATCTCGGTCAGCGGTTTCAAGTTCGAGGTTTCATGTTTCAGGTTGTCCGGAAACTTGGTGCCTGAAACGTGGAACTTGAAACTACTCCGGGCGAGTTCACCACGAACCGTCATGAATCAAGCGGCCTAGTGGACTGTAACACCCATTTATAGACTATAATCGTGTTCATGACCAACACGATGTTCCTGACGAACGGTGAACGGATGGAACTGCGCCGACACGCGAGCAGCCGAAGCGGGCGGGCCGACGCCGCGCGGCGGGCCCGTGTCATTCTGCTCCTGGCTGAGGGGGCGACGTGGGCGGCCGTGTGTCACGCTGTGGGGTGCAGCCGGGGGTTCATTGCGACGTGGCGCCGCCGGTTTGCCGCGGAACGGGTGGCGGGACTGTATAGCCGTCATCGAGGGCAAGCTCCTCAGCGCGACACTGCGCGGGCAGAAGCTCGTATCCTGGAGGCCACGCGACGGGCACCAGCCGACGGGGCGACGCACTGGAGTACTCGCAAGCTGGCAGCCCAGCTCGGAGTCAGTCACATGCGGGTCGCACGGGTCTGGGCAAAACACGGGCTCAAGCCGCATCGGCTGGAGCGCTATATGGCCTCGACCGATCCGGATTTCGAAGCGAAGGCCGCGGACATCATCGGCCTGTATTTGAATCCGCCTCAACATGCGGCCGTGTTCTGCGTGGATGAGAAAACGGCCATCCAAGCGTTGGATCGCAAAGATCCGGTGCTGCCCCTGTCGCCCGGACGGGCTGAACGGCATGGGTTCGAATATTACCGACACGGCACGCTGTCGCTGTACGCCGCGTTCAATACCAAGACCGGAGAAGTCTTGGGCAAGACCGCGGACCGGCACACCTCTGAACAATTCGTCGCCTTTCTGACGGACCTGGTGGCCAATCAACCCCCTGGTCAAGAGATTCACGTGATCGCGGATAACCTCTCCGCCCACAAGACCACGCGGGTTACCGAGTTTCTGCAGACCCACGCGACGGTGCATCTGCATTTCACGCCGACGTACTCCTCATGGCTCAACCAGGTCGAGCTCTGGTTCGCCAAGATCGAGCGGGAGGTCATCGCCCGAGGGGTCTTTACCTCGGTCAAGGACCTCAGCAAGAAACTGCTGCGCTATATCCGGCACTACAATAAGGCTCCCAAGATCGTGAAGTGGAAATACGGTGATCCATCTCGACGCATCAGTCCACAATTACCCGGTACAGGCCACTAGTGTGCTGGCGTCTCGGCTGGTTGTGAAACAGAAGGCGTGCTGACCGGCGGATCGCCGCGTTTGGGAGTGGGGTGCCAGCCCATGACCGCGAGCAGCACCAAGAAGCTGATAACATACGCGACTGCCACATGCCAGCCGTGATACAGCCATTGACCGACATTCTTTGCATTCGGATACATGTTGGATAACGCCACGCCGGCCGACGAGCCGAACCACATCATCGAGCCGCCGAACCCCACCGTGTAGGCGAGCATGCCCCAGTCATAGCCGCCTTGCTTCAGCGCGAGCGCGGTAAGAGGGATGTTGTCGAACACCGCGGAGATGAATCCAAGCCCCATGGCCGATTGCCAGGATGCAACCGGCAATTTTTCCACCGGCATCATCGAGGCGCAGGTGACCAGGGCAAGCAGAAATATCGTCCCTTTGGTCGCGTCGGGTAACAGACTCCAATCCGGTTTGCGTACCGGCGCCGAGACAAGAATGGCCAGTGCCACGGCCACGCCGATGAATGGAAAGCTGTCGGCGATCTCGGGGTGGACCAAATTGATATACACGTTGGTGGAAATCGCCGTCACCAAGATGAACGCCACAATCCCGACGCGGGCCCAGTCCACATGCGCGCCGCCCGGCTCATAGGCCCTCAAGGGCGAATACTTGTTCTGTTGCAATGCGGCCGGGATACCGAACAGGACCAATGCGACCACCGCGGCGACATATGCGTGGAAAACTTGGGCCGGGCTCACGCCGTCGATCCACATCATCGTGGTCGTGGTGTCGCCCACCACGCTGCCCGAACCACCCGCATTGGAGGCGGCGACGATCGCGGCGAGGTACCCAATGTGGACCTTGCCGCGAAAGACGGTGTGCGCCATGGTACCTCCGATCAATGCCGCGGCGATGTTGTCGAGAAACGAAGACAGCACAAACACTGTTGCAAGCAGCGCGAAGGCCCCCTTCGCCTGTCCGGGCAGGTACTTCGGCAGCACGGCCGGAACATGACTTTCCTCGAAATGTTTGGACAGCAAGGCAAAGCCCAGCAACAGGCACAGCAGATTGGAAAGAATCACCCACTCATGGGCGAAGTGGCCGAGCAGGCCTGGTATGCCATCGCCGGTCTTGAACCCGGTGAATATCAATTTGTACAACGCGATCGTGCCGAGTCCCGTGAGAGCTACCTGCAGTGTATGGTGGTGGAACAGCGCGACACCCAGCAGCGTGAGGGCGAACAGGATGAAGTCGAACGGGATGCCGAACACGGTGGGTGGGTCGGTTGCTGCGACAGCCAACGACGGGACTAACCATAACGCGAACGAGGTTCCGGCGAGGACCAGCCGAGGGCCGATGGCCGCGCACGACGACGGAATCTTCTGCTCTTCAAGGCGCATGACGCTCCTCTGCATCACGGTGATCAGAGCCCACATTCCTGATGAACGCATCTGCTGCAACCGACGATACGCCGCTACGACAATATCCGTCGCTCGTCGTTCGCCCTTCGATAGAACTCAGGGCCGTGAGCTTGCTGAACGGTGAAGCGTCTCGATCGACCGTTTCGAGTTTGACGTTTCATGTTTCAGGCTGTCCGGAAACGTGGAGCCTAAAATGTAGAGCTTGAAACCTGAAACTTTGAACCAGAAACTACTCAAGACGGTTTCGTCACGAACCATGTGGGCCAGGCTGTGGTTCAAAGTGACAACCGGACGATCCAGATGCACCGGAAATCTAAACGAAAGCAGAAGCTACACAGGCAGATGAGTGAAATGCAAGGCAAACTTTCCGCGGATCCTGCTTCGAAGACAACTTGGCGAGACTTCTGACATGTGGTTTGCTGGTGATGCAAGGGCGGACATCACCAGCATCAGGCTTTCCGTTCAAGGGGCGCGATGGGCTTGAAATGTTACGTCGCAACCCGAGTTATTTGACCAGCGTGACGGGGATCTGGGTCAGATGGACGACCTTGGTGGTGACCGAGCCCATCACGAGCCCAGCAATACGCCCGAGTCCACGCGATCCCATGATAATTTCTCCGGCCCCGACTGCCTTGGCGCACTCCACAATCTGTTCAGCGGCATCGCCTTCCGCCGTACTGCTCGTGAATGCCACGCCTGACGAGCGCAGCACCTGCTCCGCCGGTTCGAGAATCTCGCGGTTATACTGCGCCGCCATGTCTGCTGCTTTCTTCTCGCCCACATAGACCTGGATTTCGCCGTACACGCGGAGCGGGGAGTGTACCGTCACGAGATGCACGCGACCTTGTGGTTGTACACGTGCTCGCTCAACGGCAAGATGGAGTGCACGCATCGCGCTCTCCGAGCCGTCCATCGGAACCAAGATTGTGTTAGGCATAACGACCTCTTTCAAACCGGTTAAACAAATTGCATACGATCAATATATCTTCTATCTCGCGGATTCAAGTACCCAGTCCATACATCGACCGATGGCGTGGTTGTCCCGGCCCACGGCTCAGGTGATGCCCCGTACGACAGTGCAGCAGCTCAAACCCTTTCGTGACCGGGTCTATAGGATCACGGAGAATAACGGGAAGGAGTTCGCCGGACACCGGCAAACCGCCTAGCAGGCTGCGGAAAAACTCATTTTGACCCATGTCG
>JAHBWO010000177.1 GCA_019636945.1 Nitrospira sp.
CGGCGTTTCTCTCCTGCATCGATCAGCTCTTCAAGCAGGCTCTTGCTCGTAATCTGGATGACCAAACGCATGTGCTCTATGTCTCGCCGCTCAAGGCGCTGAGCAACGATATC
This sequence comes from Nitrospira sp., assembly GCA_019636945.1. Taxonomy (GTDB): domain Bacteria; phylum Nitrospirota; class Nitrospiria; order Nitrospirales; family Nitrospiraceae; genus Nitrospira_D. Next base: position 114 of record JAHBWO010000177.1, read on the forward strand.
CAGAAGAATCTTCAGAAACCGTTGGCCGAGATCGGCATGCGTGCGCTGCAGGCTGGACTCATGATGCCGGAGCTTCGGGTGCTCGTCCGTACCGGCGATACGCCGATGACGGATCGCCAGCAGATGCTCAAACGGCCACCGCATATTCTCGTTACGACTCCCGAATCGCTTTTCATCCTATTGACCGCCGACAAGAGCCGAAAGCTCTTACAGACGGTGCGCACCGTGATTGTCGATGAGATTCATGCACTTGCACCGAATAAGCGCGGATCTCATGTCGCCCTGTCACTCGAACGGCTGGAAGCCCTCACGTTCACAAAACCACAACGAATTGGCCTTTCCGCCACACAGAGGCCGATTGAAGCCGTCGCGCGGTTTCTGGTGGGAAACCGATCAGCGTCGTTCGTGAAGCCTACTTCACGAGGCGAGCGTGACTTGTCACAGGTCATTGGTCATTCGTCATGCGCAACTCACTCAGCCCTCAACACTCAGTCCTCAGTCCTGACCACTCAGCCCTCAGTACTTCCTCGGATCATCAACGTCGGCCACAAGCGCCGGATGGATCTCGCAGTTGAAGTCCCAAAAGACGAATTGAGTGCCATCGCGACAAATGCCATCTGGTCAGATATCTACGACCGTGTCGCCCAGCTGGTGCGGGAGCACCGAACGACGCTGGTGTTCGTCAATACGCGCCGCTTGGCTGAACGAGTGTCTCACCACCTGGAAGAGCGACTCTTGGATCTTGGGTCAGACGCGGTGGCAGCCCATCACGGCAGCCTGTCAAGGCAGATCAGGTTATCAGCCGAGGAACGGTTGAAGTCCGGCAAGACGCGCGTGGTCGTGGCAACGGCCTCACTCGAGCTTGGCATCGACGTGGGTACGGTCGATCTGGTCTGCCAGATCGGGTCGCCGCGAGCCATTGCCACTTGCTTGCAACGCATCGGGCGTGCCGGTCATTGGATAAAAGCAATTCCCAAAGGCCGTCTGTTTGCCACGACGAGAGATGAGTTGCTCGAATGTGCCGCACTGATCCGGGCGATTAAGAACGGCACGTTGGACCGTATCGAAGTGCCGTTAGCTCCGCTCGACATCCTGGCGCAACAGCTCGTGGCCGCTGCCGCCACCCAGACCTGGAGTGAAGACGACTTGTTTGCGCTTGTTCGACGGGCTGACCCCTATCGTGACCTGGAGCGGACAACATTTGACCGCATCGTCCGTATGTTGGCGGAGGGGATTGCGACCAACCGAGGCAGGGGACTGGCCTATCTTTATCATGACCAAATCAATCATCGCATCAAGGGTCGTCGTGGGGCGAGGCTGGCGGCGATCACCTCCGGTGGGGCTATTCCTGACACGGCCACCTATGCAGTGGTCGCGGAGCCGGAAGGCACAGTGGTTGGTACCGTTGATGAAGATTTCGCCGTGGAAAGTTTGGCCGGCGACATCATGTTGCTCGGCAATACGTCCTGGCGCATCAAAGGCGTGGAGTCAGGCAAGGTGCGGGTGGAAGATGCTCATGGCGCCCCGCCCAGCATTCCTTTTTGGCTCGGTGAAGCTCCCTCCCGCACAGCGGAACTCTCTGCCGAAGTCGCCGGTCTTCGTTCCGAGATTGAGCGACTCACAAGCGAAGATCCCTCAGCTGAGAGCTGTCAGCTGTCAGCTCTCAGCTGGCTTCGCCAGGAATGCGCCCTCGACGCCCGTGGAGCCCAACAGGTTATCGAATACGTTGTGTCTGGAAACGCGGTATTAGGTGTCGTGCCGACCCAGGACTGCGTCGTCGCCGAACGGTTCTTCGATGAAAGCGGCGGGATGCAGTTAGTGCTCCACACGCCGTTCGGCGGGCGGATCAACAAGGCCTGGGGGTTGGCGTTACGTAAACGATTCTGTGTCACGTTCGACTTTGAGCTCCAAGCTGCGGCCACGGACAATGGTCTTGTCATTTCGCTCGGGGAGAAGCACAGTTTCCCTCTGGAGTCCGTGTTCAGCTATCTGCATTCCAACAGCGTGCGAGAGACGTTGATCCAAGCAGTATTGCTGGCCCCGATGTTTGCTACCCGCTGGCGGTGGAATGCCTCGCGAGCGCTGGCGTTGCTGCGATTCTCGAACGGAAAGAAAGTTCCTCCCCAGATTCAACGGATGAAGTCCGAGGATTTGCTCGCCGCTGTGTTTCCGGACGCGATTGCCTGCCAGGAGAATCTGACCGGACAACGAGCGGTTCGTCACATTCCGGACCATCCACTGGTGCAGGAAACGCTGCGGGATTGCTTGACTGACGCAATGGATCTGGAGGGGTTGATCGCTGTGCTGCGCCGGATCGAGACGGGGACGATCCGCTGTGTGGCGGTGGATACACCGACGCCGTCCGTGTTCTCGCACGAGATCTTGAATGCGAATCCCTATGCCTTCCTCGATGATGCGCCGCTGGAAGAACGGCGGGCGCGCGCGGTGGAAATGAGACGAACCCTGCCGCCGGACCTGCTGGGTCAAGTCGGCGCGCTCGATCCGGAGGCGATCGCTGAAGTGGCCCGCGAATCGTGGCCGGTCGTGCGCGATGCCGATGAACTTCACGACGCACTCCTGACCTTGTCCTGGCTACCTGAATCCGAGATAACTCAATGGGCTGCCTATCTTCCGTTGCTTATGGAGTCTGGGCGAGCTGTCCTGCTTACGCTGAAGGGTGAGGCGTCAGGGGTAAAGGGATGGGTTGCGACGGAGAATAGGGAGCGGGTTGAGCGGGTACTTGAGGGGGAAGAAGACGCAACTCTGGATACCATTGTTCTGGGTTGGATGGAAAGCACTGGCCCGATGACGACGGTTGAATTGGCCGAGCGGCTGCATCTTTCGGTGTCGGCAATCGATGCTGCAATGGTACGTCTTGAATCCCAAGGCCAGGTCCTCCAAGGCCAGTTCCGTCCCCACGCAGCACTCCGCACTCAGCCCTCAGCACTTTCTGCCACTCCCTCGCCCGAGTGGTGCCATCGCCGTTTACTTGCTCGGATCCATCGGCTGACGATCGGAATCTTGCGCAAGGAAGTGGAGCCGGTTTCGGCGACGGATTTCATGCGGTTCCTCCTACAATGGCAACATGTCGTGCCGGGGTCGCGTCAGCACGGGGAAGCCGGTTTACAAGCGGTGATTCGACAGCTGGCAGGATTCGAGGCGGCGGCTTCCGCATGGGAGCCACAGCTCTTGCGCTCGCGCATGGCCAAGTACGAACCTGAACTCCTAGATCGTCTTTGTCTCGGTGGTGCGGTCTGTTGGGGGCGTCTCTCTCCGCATCCGAGGCTTTCCCAATCAGGGGACATGGATCGTCGACGGATTGTTCCAACCAGTATTGCGCCCATTAGTTTGTTCCCACGTGAAGACAGTGACTGGTTGATGAAGGGTGTGCGAGGTGGGACAACGACCATTCCCGCTGAGCCAATATCTCAATTGAGCCCGGTTGCCCAGGATCTCCACGGAGTCTTAACGCAACAAGGGGCCAGCTTTTTCAATGACCTGGTCCGAATCACCCATTACCTGCAGACTGAGGTGGAGCAGGGACTCTGGGAACTCGTCGCCGCCGGTTTCGCAACGGCTGACGGCTTTGATAATCTCCGCTCCCTCATGGACCCTCATCGACGTCGTGCGGAAGGACGCGAACGGGCTCGTCGACCACGGCATGCAGCGGGACGCTGGTCGTTGCTCAGGCAAGCTGATAGCCGGCAGCTGTCAGCTGCCGGCGCAAGCGAGCAGGTGGCTCACCAGCTCCTTCGCCGCTACGGCGTCGTCTTTCGTGATTTATTGGCTCGTGAATCGCTGGTTCAGTCCTGGCGAGATCTGCTCGTGCAATACAGACGGATGGAAATGGCAGGGGAGGTGCGTGGTGGTCGATTCGTGAGTGGATTTACCGGCGAACAGTTCGCGTTACCGGAGGCCGTGGAAGCGTTGCGTGCGATCAGGAAAACGAGCGGCGCTTCAAGTCATGAGATCAAACTATCCGCGACTGACCCACTGAACCTCGCTGGGGTGATTCTCCCAGGCCCACGGGTTCCGGCGGTGCCAACCAACTTTCTGGTCTTGAAGGACGGTGTGCTTGTCCGGGCCGTAGTCGGTCGCCACGGTGACGGGCTCCTCGCTGTTACCGAACCCTTCGGTTCGGCAACAGTCGAGCGATCCCCATGATATCCTCGGTCACTGCATGAACGGTTTGGACGTCTCGCGTAAGAAGCTGAGCAATCCTGCAGGCGTTTGGTCGGCCACCTGGGAATAATTCGATTGAGCGGCTGAAGAAAATGCGGTTTGGCGGTCAGCCGGAATACCCAATAGACGACCCATGGATCCCAAGTACTCGCCTCGTCCTGCTGCCAAATCCTGGATCAGATTCGCCTGATTAAAGGTCACAAATGCGGTAGCTTTGAAGTCCGGCTTGATCTGACCATCTTCATTCCACCAGGCTGCTCCGGATGTCGTCCCGGTGACGTTCGACGTCGTATCAGTGATCTGATTAATCGTGCCCTTTACGGTGCACCCCGTTCCTGTCAGTGCCAGGCATGCCGATGCGATCATCACACTGTGCAAAATGTTTCGCATAAAGATCCTCCTTGCCTTGATAAGGTAGCCTGGGTTTTGACTATAGCATAGAGTGTCTTAAGTTCAGTTGTTTCTCTGCCGATAGAGAAGCAAAGAACGTATCAGTAAGACTCAACCACTCAGAGGGTGTCTGATGCCGGTAGAAGCCTTGACTCCTCTTGATCCCCGCCAATTCGTCAATCTACACCAGTTTGGCGCTGTCGGGGGGCAGCGGTTGGATACGCAAGTCAGCGGTTTTGCCGTATCCAATGATTTTTCCGGACGTCTCAACGTGACCACGGCAGAGGGAGATAGGGTCACCCTTACGGCAGACCTGGAAACCGAGTTTCGCACCGGTACGTATCGCGCTCGGTTAGAGGCTGATCATGCGTCTGTGAGTGTGGGAGCCAGAACGACAGAAGTTGCGATTCAACAAGACTTCGGGATTGCGGTGAATGGGCATCTCAATGATCAGGAGTTGCACGATCTTGAAAAGCTGTTCCAGAATATCTCTCAGCTCTTTCGGGGATTTGTCGAGGGACAGGGAGAGAAGACTCAAGTGCATGCGGCGAAGCTTGCGGAACGACTGAGTGGGTTAGACACAGTCTCCAGTCTGGACCTCAGTCTGGAGGTCATTCGATCGGTGGCGGTGGTCACAGGATCAACTCATGCCTCGGGTGGGGCGCCTGAGACGGCGGCGGCGATCCCGCAGTCGTCTACCGGTACCACGGCGCCCACCCCCTCAGGGGATACATCAGACGGAGTTGTTCTCAAAGAGTCGGTCCAGAACGGGCAGCTTGCCTCGCTTATTCAGCAGGTGTTCAATGCCCTAAAGGAAGCGGAAGCTGAATTGCCGAAATTCCAGACGTATCTGGCTGGGTTTTTTGAGAAGCTGCATCATGACCTGCTGAAGGAGATACCACCGGGCCATGAGCATCAGGCTGAGGGGCCGGATCTGTCTGTAGAACAAGGACCGGAGTACGCCCAATCGCCCAGCGCGAACAGCAATGTGGTCACAGCGTATAGCTCGGTGCATCTCACTGCATTCTCATTCTCACTCCAAGGTTAACGTTGTTCCACAGAGAAGTTGATACCAATACTCAAGGCCGAGGCCTCGTTGAGGCCTCGGCCTGCTGTCTCCGGTTTAGTTCGCCCAGAGTTGCTGATACCACTTCCTCACTGTGCCTTCCGGCGATGTCGCCAGATTCATGGCCTTGCGAATTGCGCCGATATTCCATCCGGTCAAATTCGCCAGAGTCTGTGCCTCGTGTTCATACCGTTCCTGCAACTGCTGGCGGTAGGCCGTCGCGGCTGGACATTCATCCGTTCCGGTCCATGCGTGGCGAAGGATGTAACGGGCCTGGAAATTATTCCGATCGGACGTTTCCTGGAACATCACGTCTTCTGGAAAGTGGGCCGCGTCGTAGCGAACGTGGAGACGGGTGAGGAACACGTTCTGTGCCTGCGGCATGGTGCCTCCACGCTGCTTGCCGTTCTGGCGCTCTTGCCAAAAGACGCCCAAGTTCTTCAGCTCTTCAGCTGAGAGTGGGTTTGCAGCACAAGGATCGCACCAGGTCATATCCCAGGCATATTCGAGAAACACCCCTCGTTCGTGTTCGCGCTTCACTTGCTGTGTGAAGAGGTCACGATAAAAGTCGCCGAACTTATCCTTGACGTACAGCGGAACCTCCTGAGCCGCCGGTAATCGGACCGTCCGGTAGTTCGTCGTTTCGACGCGCCCTTGCTTTGTCAGTGTATAGATGAAGAGTTCCTGTGCACCGTCGGCGTTAATTGTTCCCAGCCTGATCGGCAGCATGAATTTGGGGGATTCGAAGGCGATCTGGATCGGCCTCAGGTGAGTAAAGCCGAGCTTGGATTGCTCGGTCAGGTTTACCTTTGCCACGAAGAACTTCATGTCCTGTTTAAGGTAACTGTGCAGCACGGTGGAAGCCCCATGTGGAATCTTGTATCCGTTCTCAGCTAACCAGGTTTCAAGCCCGTGACTTTCCTTGGCTGACAGAATCAGAATGTCGTATTCGCCGATGGTATACTGCGCCTCGACAGTCACGCCGAGTGCCGTATCGCGTTCTCTGGCTGAGGCGCTTGCCGGTGCCATGTTCTTTACCATATCGAGACTACGGCGTTCCATCAGCTCGTACCGGACACAAGGGTTCTCGTCGAAATACTCCACCAGCCGTGGCGCCGAGTAGTCGGCCAGATGTTTCAGAACGGCGGCATCGCCAATGTGGATCTGGTCCTGATCCAACACCGTTGGCACCGGCACGACCATGGCAAATTCCTTCACCTCGCCCTTGAAGTCATTGGCCATCGTGATCACGGTTTTATTGTCATGGCGGGCGATGACCACTTCGGATGCTTTGTTGAAGAGCTTTGTATCGGCTTTGCCGACATAGAAGCCGCAGAATGCTGAGGCGTCGGTACCCCAGAGAAATAGACTCATAACAACGGAGAACAGGGAAAGAACAATGTGGTTCATGAAAACCTCCTTTGTGGTTGAACTGATAGTGAGAATGGAACGGCTTCCGGGGTGTAACCAGTTGCGGGTTTGGACCAGTCGTATCGGACTCCAGGAAATAGGCGATCCAGTAAGGGGACGAGTGGTGAGCAGGCGATGAGTCCCCAGAGTGAGCCGTTGGGTTTAAAGAAATGGAACTGGATGTAGAGTGCCGTGAGTGCCACGATTAGGGCGAAGACGATGCGTCCGGTTCTGGAGTCAGGTGTCGTCTTGGGGTCGGAAATCATGAAGAATGAAAAGATCAGCAACGCGCCACTCTCAGTCTGATGGAGTGGAATAGTGAGTGGGTCCCCGAGCCAGAGGGCGCGGACGACCAGGAGTCCGACGTAGAACGTCAAGAAGGCCAGTGTGACATCAGCCCGTGCCGCACGGGTCACAACAAGCGAGCCGAGGCAAGCGATCAGAAACCCAAACCAGGCGACCTGTCCCCATTGCCCCGGTGAGATCCAGCCGAAGCCGCTGGCGAGGATGACAACAAGTGCCAGGTTTGTGGGATTAAAGATGTGTTTGTTTTTCCAGCGAATGACGAACTTGCTGCCGATCGCGATGCCAGCGGCGAGTGCAGCAACAGCACAATCATTGGTGCGGAGGAGAAGGCACAGCGAGAGGGA
>JAHBWO010000178.1 GCA_019636945.1 Nitrospira sp.
GCCATCGCCGGAAACGATTCCCGGTGATTTGCGAGGCGAACAGATTCGACTGGGCTATAAGATGATTGTTGATACACAGGAATATGGGAAACGCTACGTGGGGAATGCACTCAACTGCACGAATTGTCATTTGGACGGAGGGCTTAACCCGAATGCCGCGTCATTCGTGGGCATCAGTACACTGTACCCGCAGTATCGCGAGCGAGCTGGCCGTCAGATGACATTAGCCGATCGGATCAACGAGTGTTTCGAACGGAGTATGAACGGGAAGCCTCTCCCGCCGGACAGTGTGAAACTGACGGGCATTGTGGCCTACATCGAATGGTTGTCGACAAATATGCCGGCCGGTAGTACGGTCCCGTGGCGAGGAATTCCGCGCCTGACTTCGACTCATCAACCGGACCCCGGCAACGGCAAGAAGGTCTTTGAGAAAAAATGTGTCTTCTGCCACGGTTCAGACGGGCAAGGCACTATGGCGGCGCCGCCCGTGTGGGGACCGCGCTCGTACAATATCGGCGCAGGTATGGCGAGGGTCAGTGTGGCTGCTGCCTTTATCAAGGCCAATATGCCACGAGGCTGGGGCTGGACGGTGACGGACGATGAAGCACTCGATGCAGCGGCCTACATTAATACGCAGCCTCGACCAGATTTTCCCGACAAGATTCACGATTGGCCGAAGGGGGGCAAGCCGGCGGATGCGCCCTATTGATTCGACGAGCCGTCTTCGTGGAGGACATGCTGTGAGTCACCCGGCAATGCGGATGAGGTGTCATGGCTGATGATCCAGCCAGAGGGTTTGAGATGGAGGGTACGGTCCCCATGATGCCCTGGTGGGTCGGAGGGTTAGGGATCGGCGTGATCTTGTTGATTGCGGTGGCGCTCGTTCAGCCGATCGGCGTATCGACCCAGTATGTGGTGTTGGACGGCGTGCTGTTGCACGCTATCCTCCCGGACCTCGCTGACCAGAGTCCCTATTTGAAGCACGCAAGCAAAGGATGGACGTTAGCCACCTATGAATTCTTATTCGTCGTAGGGATTCCACTCGGCGCCTTCATCGCAGCGGCTGCGACGAGGCGATTGAGCGGAAGAATAGTCCCGTCGCTATGGGCCCAACGGTTCGGTCCGGCCCCAGCGAGGCGTCTAGGATGGTCGTTCGTCGGAGGATTTTTGCTCTTGTTCGGTGCCCGGTTCGGGGGAGGCTGTACCTCCGGCCACATGATCAGCGGGGTGTCGCAGTTAGCCGTGAGCTCATTTGTCTTTTCCACCGCCCTTTTTGCGAGTGCGATCCTGACGGCTCGGTGGCTCTACCATGAGCGAGCAGGGCAATGATATTACTCTTGGGCCTAGTCCTCGGCGCAGCATTCGGCGCGATCCTCCAACTCTCGGGCGCCACGAGCCATAGGAAGATCATCGGTACATTGCGGCTGAGAGACTTCACGATTATGAAGCTCATCATGACCGCCATCGGCGTGGGGTTGATTGGGGTGCATGTCTTAGATGCAGCCGGTGTGGCCCATATGAAGGTGAAAGATCTCTATTTACCAGGGATCATCATAGCGGGCTTGATCTTTGGTGTGGGGTTCGCCGTCACGGGCTATTGTCCGGGGACGGCGCTGGCTGCGGCTGCGGAGGGAAAACCGGACGCGTGGATGACGATAGTGGGAGGGCTGTGCGGCGCGTTGACGTTTGCCTTCCTCTGGCCGGATCTTGAATCGTCTTTAGCCTCGCTCGGAGGATTCGGGCCGGTCACTCTTCATGGATCATTTGGAGTCGAAGGACTGCTCATCGCATTGCCGCTCGGTGTGCTTTGTCTATGGGGGGCGGTAAAACTTCCGGGGGTAAGAGGGACATGAAACTCACGGCGACCTTTCACGGCGGGACACGGTACGACATCGTGAGCGGGAAGCATCGAATCATCACCGACCAGCCGGTTGAGGATGGAGGGCAGGATGCCGGCATGGGCCCGGTCGAACTCTATGTTGGGTCTGTCGCGAGCTGTGTTGCGTACTTCGTCGGACAGTTCTGCGGGCGACATGGTATCGCCCGAGACGGTCTGGCCGTCGAGGCGGAATGGACGATGGCGGAAGGACCGCATCGTGTGGGCCGTATCGACATTGCGATCCACCTTCCTCATCGCATCACTGCAGAGCAACGGGAACGACTGCTGAAGGTCGCGCACGGTTGTACGGTGCATCAGTCCATTGCCGTGGCCCCGGACATTGGGATCAAACTCAATCCGCACCAGCATCACAAATCTGATGGATCATGAGCGTGTACGCACGACAGGGCATGCGACTCAGGCAATGACCTGACAACAAAAGGAGGGAGGAGATGGGCCTGCAGGGAATAGGGAGGAAGATGGCAGCCACGGGGATATTGGCAGCAGGTCTGCTGGTCCTATTTCAGGACCCTTCTCTTGCCAGTGATCAAGCTCGCGCCAAGGACCTCCTCCAACAGACTTGTGTGCAGTGTCACCGGCTGGAAGGAAGGGCTGATTCTCGGTTCAACCTCCGGGCCCCGGACTTGATCTGGGCAGGCAGCAAATACCAGCGATCGTGGCTCATTCGCTGGCTGACCGGGAAAGAGGCACCGCTCTATGTCAAAGGCTATCGATGGGACCTAACGGATGTCCCGGCCAAACATCCGATGGTGAGTGAGGGAGAAGCCAACGCGATTGCCGATTATTTCGCTGAACATCACAAAGATCCACGCGTCACAGTCGGGGCCTTCGATCTGTCGAAAGTCACCAAGTTCGATGCGGCGTTCGGGGGAGTGGCCTATAAAGCCCATGCGTGCCTCGGCTGCCATACGATCGAAGAAAACGGCAAACTGATCGGGGGACAGCAAAGCGCAGCGCTGCAGAAATCCGGTCAGCGATACGACAAGGATTGGCTGTTCCGGTTCGGCCTTAACCCTCAAGACTTTGTGCCGCACAGCGGCGAGTTTCTGGCGGACGCGACGGAGCCACAGCTTCGCGCCGTGATCGGCTATCTGATGGTTCAAGGGGTACCGGACTTTCAGTATTACGAGCCCTGGACGAGTTCTGAGTTCAGCCGGGCCGACGCTGGGCGCGGCAAAGTGCTCTACAAAGAATATTGTGCCCAGTGCCACGGCTTCACCGGGAAAGGCGACGGCCCCGCCGCGTCTGCACTTGAGCCCAAACCGGCCATCCACGCCAACATGCCGTTTGACAAGCTGCCGATGGAATACCTCTATACCGTCATCAACCACGGTGGAGTGGCCGTCGGGAAATCGCCCAATATGCCCTACTGGGGGCTCACGATCGGCCAACAAGGGGTGGCGGATGTGATCGCCTATTTGAAGGTGACATTCAAGGGAGTTCCGGAGATCCCGGCTACGGCGGGAGGGCCGGGTGGGCTCTGCGTGCAGCCGCGCAAGACGGCCAAGGCGCCTGATGACTTCCTTTCCAAGACCAATCCGCTTTCGTCCTCGGCGGCAGTCAAGGCGGGCAAGGAATTGTTCCTCAAAACCGCGCAACCTGTCGCCTGCGTGATGTGCCACGGCGAACAGGGAGATGGAAAGGGGCTGATGGGGGCCGCCTTGGTGCCGCCGCCGAGAAACTTTACATGTGGTGCGATGATGAAGGACATCCCTGACGGCCAGTTGTTCTGGGTCATCAAGAACGGATCGCCGGGCACCGGCATGATGGCCTTTGGCGGACTGCCGGACGAGCAGGTATGGCAGTTGATTCACTACATCAGGAGTCTGGCGAAGTGATCGAGTATCGGGAGTTAATGGCGAATGGCTGATGGCGGCTAGCCTGTGAGAGAAAGAGCGAGCTCTCCGCTATCTTGCCCGTCCCTTACGCTATAGGCCATCAGCTATCGGCTCTTCAGTTCATCACGGAGGAAGGCAATGGCAACATTCATCATTTCAGGTAGTCGAGGAACAGACGATCCCACCATGGCGACCTTGCCCTTCATGGCGGCGAAGACGGCGAAAGAGCAGGGGCATGATGTCGTGCTCTGGCTCTGGAACGAAGCGGTGACGTTGGGGCGGAAGGGCACGGCGGATCATGTTACCGGCGTGAATTTGACTCCGTTGAAAGATCTGCTTGCCGCAGTCCAGACGGCTGGTGTGCAGATTTGGGTATGCGGGGCCTGTGCAGTGGCTCGTCAGGTCACTGTGGCGGATCTGGTGGCCGGTGCTTCCATCAAGGGTATGCCGGACTACATCAAAGCCGTGGCAGAGCGGGACCGGAACGTGATGTTCTGATTGTGTGGGCCAAGGAGGTTTCTCATGGCAGCGAGCGGAGAATCGTCGAGGAAGTTACGAGATCGCAAGGGGCAGACGGATCCGGGGGAGATCGACGACCTTGTGCCCTCCGCATCCGGTACGGATGCACAGGAGTTGGAGACGATTCCCACGAGGGTGCCGCGGGAGGGGGACGGGTATCAGGTTCCGCGCAGCACCCTGATTTCCCAGGGGCTCGGACGTATCGGTGAGCCTGGCTATGCCTTGACTGCGGATGATCTCCGAAGAGTCAACACGAGGAAAGGGTTTCTGAAACTCCTGGCAAACAAAGCCGTCGATATCGAGGAAGTGCGCAAGACCCTGCTCTACGAACAGGACTTACGACAGTTGCAGGTGGAATTGGTCAGGCTGCAACGGTGGATTCAGGCCAGTGGGGAGCGCATCGCTATTTTAGTCGAAGGACGGGATGCAGCCGGAAAAGGCGGCACGATCCGCCGGTTCACCGAGCATCTGAATCCTCGCGCGATGCGAGTCGTGGCGCTGCCGAAGCCAACCGATGCAGAACGGGGCCAGTGGTATTTCCAGCGCTATATTCACCAGCTGCCGAACAGAGGTGAAATCGTCTTCTTCGACAGGAGCTGGTACAACCGCGCGGTGGTCGAACCGGTGATGGGATTCTGTACAAGAAAAGAACATCAGCGCTTTCTTCAACAAGTACCGGAATTCGAGCATATGCTCTACGAAGATGGAGTGACCATCATTAAGTTCTGGTTCTCCATCTCCAAGGATGAACAAGCCAGGCGATTCGAAGCGAGGCGGCAGAATCCGCTCAAGCAGTGGAAGCTGAGTCCTGTCGATGAAAAGGCGCAGGAGCTATGGGATGCATATACCCGCTGCAAAGAGGAAATGTTCAGCAAAACGCACTCGACCTTTAGCCCCTGGATCATCGTGCAAGCGAACGACAAGCAGGCTGCGCGGCTGGAAAGCTTGCGCTATGTCCTGAATCTGCTGCCCTACAAGGGGAAGGAAGAGGCGAAGATCAGGTTGACGCCTGATCCGAACGTCATTACTCGATTCCACCGCAAAATGGTGGAATTGGATCTCTAACGTCGGAAGACCGTTGGCGCCATCGGCGAAAGGAACAAGAGGATGAAGATACGTCTGTTGACGGTGATGCTTGCTTCGCTGTGCTTCGCGGTGTCTGCTGGTGCTGCCGAGCGGCACATGATGCCATCAGTCGTGCCGGCTGATAAGTTGGCGGAAGCGCGGGCGCTGAAGAATCCCTTGGCCCATTCTCCCGAGGTCATTGAGCAGGGCAAAGCGGTGTATAACGGCAAGGGCGGGTGCGTCACCTGTCATGGAATAGATGGCGACGGCAAGGGGCCGGCGGCAGCCAGTATGAATCCCTCTCCGAGAAACTTTCAGCATCATGGATTCTGGCGCCATCGCACCGAGGGGGAAGTCTTTTGGGCCATCAAGTACGGATCGCCCGGGACCGCCATGATCGCATTCGGGTCGGTCTTGTCCGACAATGAAATCTGGGCCCTCATTCACTATGAGCAAACCTTCGCGGGGACGCATGGCATGATGGGGCATCGAGAAGGGATGGGGCCGGGTATGGGAGGGAGAGAAGGGATGGGACATCGCGGGCAAAAGGGAAAAGGTGGAATGAGTGAGTGTGAAGGTGATTCCTGTGCACGGTAAGTGACCAAACGACTATGCGCCAGATCCATCGAGGAAGGATGCGCGAGTTGTTGCGTTTTTCCCCATCTGATCGTCCTGCCCTGAGTATTCCCGCATCACATCGGTACGATCCTCATGTGATCGAACACCTCTTAAGCCATTGTTACACTGAGTATCCTTCTCGCTGGTCTCGAAACGAATGGCGGCATCAGAATCGCAATCAGCCCTGTCTGGATCTCATTGTTCAAAGAAGGGTTCTCACTAACCAGAAGACGAGCGGTCAATATTCTATGAAAGAACCAAACCTTGGAGGTATTGCCATGATCAAGTGGAAACAGCAGTGGTTATTTAGGATCGGGGGAGCCGCGTTGACTATCGCAATAGCCGCGTTTCCGAGTTATGCCGACGAAGGCCACGGGAAGATGGGGCATGGTGGGCATGATCAGGAAGAGCAACATGACCATGGCGGGCACTATCTGGAGCATCTGTTGAAGCATGCGAAGGAGATCGGGCTGACGCCGGAACAAATCACTAAGGTCAAGGCTATTCAGCTCGACTTTAAGCGCTCAGAAGCCCGATTAGAGGCTGATGCAAAGGTGGCAAATCTCGAATTGCACGCCTTGTTGGAAGATGAGAAAACTGACCTTAGTGTGATTCAGGCCAAGGTCGAGCAATTAAAGAATGTGGAATCGGCCTGCCTCTTCGCAGCCATCAAAAGTAAGCGCACGGCCATGGCTCTGTTGAGTTCGGATCAACGTGATAAAGAAAGGGCTGTTCATGAGCAGATGAAGAGTAGTGGCCAGCACGGAGCCGGAGGGGGCGGGATGGGCCACGGTGGAATGATGGGCGGGAGAGGAGGAATGGGCGGAATGATGGGTGGCATGGGCGGAGGCAGTCATGGAGGCGCTCAGGCCGGTGGTGGACAAGGAAGTCATGACGGGGGTGATCACGGGAGTGGAGGATCCGGCGGAGGCCAGCAGCACCAGCACTGAGAATCAGGCGCAGAGACCAGGTAATGCGCGACAAAGCTGCTTCTGAAGTGGCGATGGGATTCATGAGCAAACTGGGCGCCGCCACCGTTTAAGCAATCACTATGTTGTTTGGTTTCGTGTTCACCAGCTATTGAGGGAGGGGATATGTTCGTGCGCCTTGTGCTAAGCGTCGTAGTGGTTGGGTTGTCAGTATCGTGGGCTCTGGCTCAGAGCTATTCTGGAAACACGAAGAACGGAGAGAGAATCTTTCAGCAACACTGTGCCGGATGTCACGGCACCACCGGTGATGGGCTTGGGCCTGAGATCAAGGAATTGATTGTGCCACCGGCAAATTTTCGGGCGCCTAAATACAGGACCAAGACCGATATGGATCTGTATCTCGGGATCAAACGGGGAGTGCTCTTTAGCCCGATGCACGGATGGGCGGATCGGTTATCCGATCAGGAAATCCGGGATGTGTTGAACTATATTCGGACGTTCGCGCCATTCAACCCTCTCGGCTAACTGTGCATCATTTTTGCCGACGACGTTCAACGTTACGCAGCGTGGCGGAGTCGTCGTAAGATCTTGGGCGTGGGGGTGGTATTCCGACTGATTCCTTTAGTAAGCTGTGGTCGTTGTGCCGTGAGGAGCTTCGTCCGGCACAGCGCGTTGGCATATACGAACTATGTGTTATCCAGGAGGGTCGACCATGACGACTCGTAACGATGAGGATTCAGGACTGGCGGTAGCGTTGGCATTTCTCGGCGGCGCCATGATGGGGATCATGACCGGATTTCTTCTGGCTCCGAGGTCTGGCGAGGATACCCGGCGAGAAATCAAAGGGTATGCAAGAAAGACGGAGGACGAGGTGATCGAGAAAGCCAAAGAGGCGCGGGCGGCGCTTGATGAAGTGATCAATCGGGG
>JAHBWO010000179.1 GCA_019636945.1 Nitrospira sp.
GGGTGCCTTGTGCGAAGAAGTCAAACAAGCGGCAGCGACCCATCCGCAGGTCGAAATCGATCTCTCTGAGATCGACAAACTGGATGCCGCGGCTCTTCAACTGCTCATCGCCGTTCGCCGGTCGGAGCATTGTGTGCTGACAGGCGTGACTGATCCCATACGAGCGCGAATGACTGAGCTGGGAGCATAGACAAGATTTACCTCGCGATCGGGTAAGGAATAGATCCACCAATGACTTCACACTGGTTATTCCTATTGTGTGCGTTCCTCGCCGGGGCCTTCCTCTCGTGGATGTGGTGTCAACGCCGGGCCGCTGCCGCCAAACAGGCGCTCGAGGCGGCACAACAACTCATCGTCAATGAACACACGCATCGTGACGCGACCTGGGAGCAACTCGGGCATTCCATCATTCCGCTGGTCGCCGTGCTCAATGCACAAATGAAAAGTGTGATCACCCAGACTGAACAGGCTGCGACGGACCTGGGCCGGCGGTTCAGCACGATAGCGTCGCGGGCGTCATTGCAGGCCAACGAATCGATGAATCTGTTCGGCGATGGCGAGATGAACCTCGATACTGTTCTGAAGACCACGGACACGATGCTCGAAGGCTTCGTGAGCGACGTCATGAAGTCTTCGGAAATGGCGCTTCAGATCGCGACCATTATGGATGAGGTCGAACGCAGCACGAAAGCTATTACCGGCATGATCGGCGAAATTGAGTTTATTGCGGATCAGACACGATTGCTCGCCCTGAATGCAGCGATCGAGGCGGCGAGGGCTGGTGAACATGGCCGCGGCTTCGCCGTAGTCGCCGACGAAGTCACCAAATTAGCTAATCGCTCCGGCCAGGCTGCCAGCAGCATCAACACGATGGTCAAAGACGTGCAGAGAAGCACGACTCAGGCCATGCAGACCGTGGAAAGTTTGGCATCGGTCGATCTCAGCAAGACTTTATCTATCAAACATCGCCTCGATCAGATGACTCGTAATTTGGCCGATCGCAACAAAACGTTGCACTCCGCCGTCATGAACTCTAAGTCGTACTCGGATGAACTGTCCAAAGACGTCGGACAAATCATCATGTCCCTGCAATTTCAGGACATCACACGACAAAAGCTTGAACATGTAATCGAGCCGTTAACTGAGGTGCGCGATATCATGGATGCCTTGATCAAGCGGCACCCGGAAGACCAGATCGCCGCCAAGATGAATCTTCTGGCGAACCTGGACCGCAGCTACACCATGGAAGAGGAGCGGGCCATATTCAATCAGTCGACGAATGGACAGGTGTCGGGAAGTGCTCAGGTTTCTGCCCCGTCTGAAGATGCGAATGTCACGTTGTTTTAAGTAACACCCGGTTGTCGAAAGAATTAAGGAGCTCGCCATGGCGAAAACAGTATTGGTTGTCGACGATTCTCCCACGATGCGGCAGATGGTGGCGTTTACCCTGACCAACGCCGGCTATCAGGTCGTCGAGGCCGGCAACGGCAAAGAGGCCGTCGGCAAAGTGAATGGCGGAGCCAAGCCGGACCTGGTCGTCACCGACCTGAATATGCCGGAGATGGACGGGATCACATTGATTAAGGAAATCCGGAAAATGCCGGCGCTCAAGTTCACGCCGATTCTGATGCTGACGACAGAAGCATCCGACGACAAGAAAAAAGCCGGGCAGGCGGCCGGCGCGACCGGATGGATCGTCAAGCCTTTCAATCCCGAACAGATGATGGCCGTGATCAAGAAGGTACTGCCCGGCTGACCGATCTCGATCCTTAGGGGTCGTTTATGTCTCGCACATCCATAGCGAGACACGAACGTTCCCTCTGACGTGCGACGAAGGACTCGGAGAGACCATGAGCACAGACCTTTCGCAGTTCAAAAACGCCTTCTTCGAAGAATCACAAGAGCATCTCACGACCATTGAAGAAGGCTTACTCCAGCTTGAGCAACGGCCGGGGGACATCGATCTCTTAAATCGGATTTTTCGCGGGGCCCATTCCATCAAGGGAAACAGCGGCATGTTCGGCTTCACCGCCGTCTCGCAGTTCACCCATAAAATGGAATCGGTCTTGGACCAGCTGCGCAGCAGTCAGATGGTCGTGACGGTGGAGATCACGGACCTGCTGCTCCAGTCGCTCGATTGCCTGAAGACATTGATCGACTGCGCGAAAACCGGTGAATCTCCGGATGAAGACCAGATCGCCAGATTGGGTGCCCAACTCGAAGCCTGCCAGGGCGGAACACCTGCGGCAACCCCGAGTGCTGCTGCTGCCTCGCCTCGACAATCGCAGGTAGCCGGGACCCATCACTTCACGATCACCTGGGTTCCCCCTCGATACTTGTTTCAACGCGGACTGGATCCGGTTCAATTCATCAAGGAATTGGGCGATTTGGGGTCCGTCACCAGCGTCACCCTCGATCCCAGCCGATTACCTGCCTTGAAGGATCTAGACCCGGAGCAATGTTATCTGGGCTGGACCATCGAAATGGACACGGTCAAAGACCTCAAGGTGATCGAAGCCGTATTCGACTTCGTCCGCGAAGACAGCACCCTGACCATCGTTGACACGCCACCTCCTGCCGAAGAGTCCCATGGCTCAACGGAAGGCACGAAACCATTGGGTGAGATTCTTGTCGAAACCGGCGTCGTGTCGCAGTCGCAGCTCAACCAAGCCTTGTCGCAACAGAAACGCGTCGGTGAAATTTTAGTCGAGCAAAAGATCGCGACGCCTGAACAAATTTCCGAAGCCCTCAAAAAGCAAACCGAAAGCAGCACGCCATCGAAGAAGGCTGAGACGCCGTCCATTCGCGTGGACACGGTCAAAATCGATCGCCTCATTAACCTGGTCGGCGAACTCGTGATCACGCAGTCGATGCTGAGTGATCTCGGCTCCCGTTTTGAAATGAGCCAGCTGCCGGTGTTGCTGGAACGGGTTGCACAACTGGAGCGCAATACCCGAGAGATTCAAGAGCGTGTCATGGGTATTCGCATGGTGCCCATCGGAAACGCGTTCAGCCGGTTCCCGCGCCTGGTGCGCGACCTCTCCGGCAAGGCCGGTAAAAAGATCCACCTGATTCTCTCCGGAGAAGAAACAGAACTCGACAAGACTGTGATCGAGTCGATCGGTGACCCGTTGACGCACCTCGTGCGCAACTCAGCCGATCATGGATTGGAACCACCTGATGAGCGCCTGGCGGCCGGCAAATCGGAACAGGGCACCATTCGACTCAATGCCTTCCACGAAGGCGGGAATATCTGCATCACGGTTGAAGATGATGGACGCGGATTGAATCGAGACAAGATTCTGGCCAAAGGCATCAAGCAGGGCCTCATCGCTGAGACAGACAAACTCTCCGATGAACAGATCTGGATGCTCATCTTCAAACCCGGCTTTTCCACGGCAGAAAAGGTCACGGACGTGTCCGGGCGCGGCGTCGGCATGGATGTCGTCAAACGGAATATCGAAGGTCTTGGCGGCACCGTCAGCATTAAGACCAGCGCAGGCAAAGGCACCACCTTTACGCTCAAACTTCCGCTTACCCTCGCCATCATCGAAGGCATGACCGTTCGGGTCGGGAAGGACACCTATATTGTTCCTCTCCTTTCGATTCTGGAATCGATTCAACCTAAGCTCGAGATGATTAAGACCATCGTCGGAAAAGGGGAGTTGGTCAATGTGCGTGGAACCTATCTCCCGCTCATGCGCTTGTATGACGTGTTTCAGTTGGAACCGGAACTGTCCGACCCTACAAAAGCCATTTTGTTGATCCTCGAAACTGAAGGCGAACGCGTCGCCGTCATGGTCGACGAGATTCTCGGGCAACAACAGGTTGTCATTAAAAGTATGGAGCAGAACTTCCGCAAGATTGAAGGCGTGGCCGGGGCGACCATTCTCGGTGACGGCACCGTCGGCTTCATTCTCGATGTGCGTGGATTACTCAATATTGCGCGGCAAAGGAAAGCGAAGGCGGCATAACAACCCACTCATGAACTGCATCGGCGCATAAGATTTTACGAACAGGGCGAGGAGGACACGATGGCATCACAGGAATCGGCAAGCAAAGAGTCGAATCAGCAGATCGGGATCACAACGGACGGCAGTCAATTCCTGACCTTCCAATTGGGTGAGGAACTGTACGGGGTCGATATTCTCCGCGTGCAGGAAATCAAAGGGTATACGGCGGTCACACGTATTCCCAACACACCTCCCCATATCAAGGGCGTGTTGAATTTGCGCGGTACCATTGTGCCAATCGTCGAGTTGCGGACCAAGTTCGGCATGCCGACGATTGAATACACGATGTTTACGGTCATCGTGGTCGTGGTCGTAAAAGAAAAAATCATGGGCCTCGTGGTGGATGCGGTTTCTGATGTGCTCGACATCGATAAGAAAGACATTCAACCGGCCCCGCAGTTTGGGGCCCAGGTCGATGTCAGCTTTCTGAATGGAATCGGTAAGGCCGGCGACAAGCTCGTGGCGCTGTTGGATATGGATCGTCTCCTGACTGACGGCGACTTGCAGGAAACAGAAAAAGTCGCGGCATAACCACTCGAAACCCAAGGAGACAAGGACATGGCATTACAGGTCGAATTGTTGGAATCCAGTTTTAAATTGGTGGCGCCCAAAGGCGAGGAATTGGTCACCCGGTTCTACGAACGGCTCTTCAAAAAATATCCGGCCGTGAAGCCGCTCTTTAAACACACCACGATCAAGGAACAGAAGAAGAAGCTCCTGGCGTCTCTTGTCCTGGTGATCCAGAATCTCCGCCGCCCGGAGAAGCTTACGCCTGTCCTGCAGGATATGGGCGCTCGACACGTTGGATACGGAGCAAAGCCGGCTCATTATGACGCGGTTGGAGAAAACCTCCTGGCCGTGCTCGGGGAAGTCGCCGGACCAGCGTGGACGCCGCAGGTCAAACAAGCGTGGACAGAGGCCTATGGCGCCATCAAGACCATCATGCTCGCTGGAGCCGAACGTGTACACAACACACAAGGAGAAAAGACGATGAGTAAGCCGAAGGGGAAAAAAGGTACCGCAGCTCAAGCCGACATGACGGAGTTTTACCTGGGAGCGCTTGATCAGTCGCAGAATAACATTCTCCTCTGTGATCGTAACCTCGTCATCACCTATGCTAACTCGACGGCTCAGAAGACGCTGGCCACCCTGGAGCCGGCAATCAAGAAGGTGTTGCCAAAGTTCAATCTAAGCACTGTGGTGGGCACCTGTATCGACGATTTCCATTTAGATCCCAGCAAACAGCGCAGAATCTTGTCCGATCCGGCGAACATGCCGCACCGCGCGGACATCCAAATCGGCCCGTTGACGCTGAGCCTACTGGTCACCGCTGTCATGAGCCCAAGCGGAGAGTATCTCGGGAATGCGTTGGAGTGGGCCGATGTGACCGAGAAACGCCGACTCGAGACTGAAATGTCCCGTCTGAAGGCTTCCCTCGATAACGCGCGGTCGAACGTCTTGGTCTGCGACCGAAGCTACACGATCGTGTATGCCAACAACCAGTCTGTGACGACATTACGTCGACTGGAAACGGAAATCCAGAAAGTCATGCCCGCGTTTGCAGTGGCCAAGGTAGTCGGCTCGAACATAGACCAGTATCACAAAAATCCGGCCCAACAACGCACGTTGCTGGATAATCCCAAAAATCTCCCCTACAAGACGGAAATCAAGATCGGCCCACTGACACTGGACCTTGCCGTTGCCGCCATCATGAACGAAAAGGGAGACTACCTCGGCAACGTCGTGGAGTGGGCTGACATCAGCGCACAAAAGAAAGCGCAGGTCGAAATCGACAAGCTCATTGCGGCGGCCGCATCGGGTCAGCTTTCCGAACGGATCAATGCCACGGAATTCGAAGGCTTCTTTAAGACGCTGTCGGAGGGAGTCAATAAGATGCTCGACGCAGTCGTAACGCCCCTGCATGAAGCGCAGACGGTCCTTACGGCGATGGCGGCGAACGATCTCACCAAGACGATGACCGGTCATTATCAAGGAGAGTTCGAGCAGATGAAGAGCAGCCTCAACGGTGCCTTGGACACACTGAGCACAGCCATCTCGACGGTACGCGACGGTGCTCAAAGCGTGACCGCAGGCGCTGAGCAGATCACCAAGGGGAACGAAGACCTGTCCCAACGCACCTCGGAGCAGGCTAGCGCCCTGGAGGAGACCTCGGCCTCCATGGAAGAAATGACTTCGACCGTGAAGCAGAACGCCGACAATGCTAAACAGGCCAATCAGTTGGCCATCGCTGCACGCGATATCGCCGACAAGGGCGGATCGGTGACGGTGCGCGCGGTAGAAGCCATGGGCGAAATCAACAAGAGCAGCAAGAAGATCGCGGATATTATCACGGTGATCGACGAGATCGCGTTCCAGACGAATCTTCTGGCCTTGAATGCCGCCGTGGAAGCGGCCCGTGCAGGGGAACACGGCCGCGGTTTCGCCGTCGTCGCCGCGGAAGTGCGCAACCTGGCGCAACGGTCTGCCACTGCCGCGAAAGAGATCAAAGGCTTGATCAACGAATCGATCCAGCGAGTGAATGACGGCAGTGAGTTAGTCAATCAATCCGGGAAGACCCTGGAAGAAATTGTCAGCTCGGTGAAACGCGTCACCGACATCATCGCTGAAATTACGGCGGCGTCTCAGGAACAGGCCCAGGGCATCGACCAGGTCAATAAAGCCATCATGCAGATGGACGAAACGACCCAGCAGAACGCAGCATTGGTCGAAGAGACCACGTCGGCGAGTCAGTCGATGAAAGACCAGGCGCAGGAATTGATGCGTCAGGTAGAGGTCTTCAAGATCGAGGCAGGCGAGACCCAACGGCAGTCGAACGCCCATTCCTCGGTCGGGAAGTCACCGGCAAAAAGCGCGATCGTTGCCACAAAGCCAGCCCTGAAGAAACCGAGCTTCACGGCCAGGCCGGCAGATGCCAAGCAGCCGGTGGGGACCCCTGCTGGTAACGGACATGATCGCCATAAGAAGGATGACGACTTCGAAGAATTCTAGCCTCCTGAATGCGCGGGTGGGCAGATCTTGCCCACCCGCGCGGCTGCCTCGCATGACGTTTCCTTTCCTCAGCTTCGCCTCACGTGTGCAGTGCCCACCCCCTCAAGAAATAGCGTGACACAACCGATACATGATGGTGCGGGTGTCTGTATGCCGGACCCGTTTCGACGGTTCCGACGATTCCACCTCTAGCCCGAGGACGATCATGGACGTCAAAACGCTTCTTTGGTACCTCGTCCTGTCCAGTCTGACTGTCGCGTATCTCGTCGTGTTAGCCGGCGTCAAGGCCGCCAAATCTCACGATGTCACGCATCATTCTCATCGCATGATTGTTGGCTGCACGATCGTCGGTATCTGGCTGGTCGCCTACGTCCTGAAGCAAGCCCTGTTTGGAAGAGAGTCATTCCAGGGGCCGGAAAGTGCCTATTGGTCGGTGTACGTCCCAATCTTCGTCACGCACATGCTGCTCGCTGTCACCACTATTGGCCTGGGTGCGTACAACTTGTATATGGGGCTCCACCGGCTACGGTTCGGAAGCGTCGGAGCCATGGTGGCCGGCATGACCACGCATCGTCGAATGGGCAACGCGCTCATCTGGACGTTTAGCGGCACGATGGTCACGGCCTACCTCGTATATCTCATGCTGTTTGTCTGGTATCGGAGCTGAGACGATGGACTATCCCATTTCGAAGAAAGAGTACGATCAAATCCGCACCCTGCTCTATGACGA
>JAHBWO010000018.1 GCA_019636945.1 Nitrospira sp.
GTAGCGGCGTCAAAGCAGTAGTAGACCAGTCTTGAGGCCTGCAATGTGGCCACTAACGCTGTGTAATGGGATGGGGAAATGTTGCCCGTGGAATCGGTGGTTCCGTCGGTAAACAGAAAATCAATGCGGCACGTGTCAGTTGGTAGTGCGCAGAATAATTTGAACTCTCGGATTTGCTTAATCGGCATCTGCCCTCCTCTGGCGTTTTCGCATCAATCGACCAGAACGAGTTCCGTTGGCTGGCTCAGCCGGCGGGTTTGGTAACTTTCTCACCAACGCCGCCATCTGTTCGAGCTCCCTCGCCCCGGCCAAAGTTCGACTTTCTAAGCAAGTACTTCGTCACTCATCATATTTCTTGGCATTGCCATATGCTTTATCGACAGGGTATTTGGCCTCGTTCTTCCTTAGTTTTGAGAGCACGGCTGCATTCACGTCAATGCCGATGTCATG
Source organism: Nitrospira sp. (assembly GCA_019636945.1). Classification (GTDB taxonomy): domain Bacteria; phylum Nitrospirota; class Nitrospiria; order Nitrospirales; family Nitrospiraceae; genus Nitrospira_D. The sequence continues at coordinate 451 of JAHBWO010000018.1, forward strand.
GCAGAGGTAAGACAACAAGATTGCAATGTCGGCGATCTCCTCCGCGACTCGCTCCCGTTTCGCGCTATCCAGCAGACGGGCTACCTCTTCATGTGACTTCCACTGGAAGAGTTCAAGCAACTCGCTTGCTTCCACAGTGAGAGCAGCCGCAAGCTCCTTGGGTTTGTGAAACTGTTCCCAGTTGCGCTGACGCCGAAATTCCAGAAGCGCGGTGAGAGTGCTATCGGATAGCATGCATGGCCTTTCACCTCACACCCAGGCGGCTGGGGAGATCAAGACAGATATGGCAGAATAATATGTTCATCATCACTACTAATTGTGCGAGGATTGGCCTGTCCCCCGTAGTCCTTCGAAAGCTTGAGGTCTCCTAGGCTAAATGGACGGGCAACCCTCCGTACTTCGGAGCAGTTCAGGATCCATTGCCATGTGCGGCTCTCAGATGGCCAATACCCCCTACTCTTACTCCCATCAGGATCTTCAGCTAAATCATCAAACTTCATACACCATTCGATACGCTTGTTTGCCTTACCAATACGCCTTGCGTCCTGAAGGACCAGACTCAAAAGAAGGATCTCACCAGGATACAGAGGAGGGTTCTGTGGTTTTGACGAGACCGCGAACTTCTGCAACCTGATGCATGGGTCCAGCTGTGCTGACCTAACATTCAAACGACGCATGTGAATCCTTTCATATTTCTCTACGTTTGAAACGGCCTAAAGAACTCCGGGTCGAGATCATAAGTCGTTCGCGGCTTGAGGCCGAGTTCCAGTTTTTCGAACATCTCAATCAACCGTTCTCCGTCCACCAGCTCGATCGGGGGAACACCGTCTCGAATAGCTTCACGCTTTGCGTCTGGAGAGAAGGTGCCGGTGCTCAGAATAAGTCCCTTGTCGGCTCTACCCATCATGGCACCACGGAAATCTCTCACTGCCCCTGCGCCAACCGAACCGTCGTATCGTTTGCACTGAAAGTAGACTCTGAAGCTGACGAAAGGATTAATCTGCAGTACTCCATGCCCGTCAAGGCCGCCATCTCCGGACCGACCAGTCACCACAACTTCCTCAAAATCTGATTCCCGTAAGAGACGCTGGCACAATCTTTCAAACCCTCCAGGCGGCAGGGATTTCATCGTGGCTAGCAGCTGTTCTCGATAGGTCGCATCAGGCATCTCTGGCAACGTGAGCTCTTCGATTGGAATTGCTGTTACCCCGCCAGCCGGAGCTGCGGAAGGCTCGACGGCTTGAGGACGTGCAGTAGTTTCCTGAACACGTCTCACCATTCCACGGATCTCACCCTCAGAGAGCCGAGCTGCAGTTCGTCCCTTTTCCGTCAAAGACCACACGCCCCGCCGCGAAGAGTCGATATAGCCATCCTTAACCAAATAGAAACGAGCCCAGTGAACTTGGTTTTCAAATCGTGAAACACCATTTGTCAGGCGTTCTTCAAGAATAGGATCTGGCAAAGAGAGATCTTTTGCGATGGCTGGGCAGACTTCGGAGGGCCGAGCTGACCCACCAAGCTTTTTCAAAATCTCAAGAACAGGGTTGATGTAGTCAGTATATTGAGGCGGGCGAGCTGAGGGCTCCTTGCTCATGAAATCAGCCTTTCTCTGCATCGTTCACTAAATCATTCGCTATCAACCGGAACTGTTCAAGCGCGGCCTCAAGGTCATCCACGATCTCCTGGGCAATGATGTCGGGATTGGGGAGATTGGCGGAGTCTTCTAGGCTATCGTCTTTCAGCCAGAAGATATCAAGGCTGGCTTTGTCGCGTGCCACTAACTCGTCGTAATCATAGGACCGCCAGCGGCCGTCTGGTTTCTTATCGGACCAAGTGGCTTTGCGAGTGTGGCGATTCGCCGGGTTGTAGCATTTCACGAACTCGTCGAGGTCTTCGCGCTTGAGGGGATCGGTCTTGAGCGTGAAGTGTTGGTTGGTGCGGAGGTCATAGATCCAGAGCTTCTTAGTCCAAGGCGTTTCGCTCGCGGGCTTCTTGTCGAAGAAGAAGACATTGGCTTTCACGCCTTGCGCATAGAAGAGCCCGGTCGGCAGGCGCAGGAGTATGTGCACATCGCATTCGTGCAGAAGCTTCCGGCGGACGGTCTCGCCTGCCCCGCCTTCGAAAAGGACATTATCAGGAACGACCACGGCAGCGCGGCCATTTTGCTTCAGCAGAGTTTTGACATGCTGAACAAAGTTGAGTTGCTTGTTGGAGGTCGTCGCCCAGAAGTCGTCTCGTTCATAAGTCTCGCGCTCCTTCGAGACTTCACCTTCCTGCCCAACCACCGTATAGCTGCTCTTCTTGCCGAACGGCGGATTGGTGAGCACAACGTTGAACCGCTCGCCGGGATCGGACGCCAAGGCGTCAGCAGATTCGACCGGCTCGAAGTCCTGCGAGCCGATACCGTGCAGCAAGAGATTCATCGCACAGAGGCGGACGACGCTCTGCACGAGCTCATAGCCCTTGAGCGTTTCTTCCTTCAGTGTCTTCTTTTGAGGCTTGGTCAGATTCGGATTGTGCTTCACCACATAGTCATGCGCGGCCAAAAGGAAGCCACCGGTTCCGCAGGCCGGGTCGCAGATCGTATCGCCAGGTTTTGGAGCAATGGCTTCCACCATCGCGACAATCAGCGGCCTTGGGGTGAAATACTGGCCCGCGCCGGATTTGGTATCTTGCGCGTTCTTCTCCAGCAGGCCTTCGTAGGCATCCCCTTTCACATCGGCGCTCATCGTGGACCAGTCTTCTTTGTCGATGAGATCCACAATCAGCCGACGGAGCTTCACAGGGTCCTGAAACTTATTCTGGGCCTTCGTAAAGATCAGGCCGAGCATCCCCTTCCCTTTGCCGAGTTCTTCCAGGAGATGGCGGTAGTGGTCGAACAGGTCATCGCCGTCTTTCTTGAGCAAGCTAGGCCAGCTGTACTTATCGGGAATAATGCTGAGTGGTTGGTTGCCCGCCTGCGCGCCGTGCGCGGCCAGGTACGGCGGCTTCGTCCGCTCGTCAGCCATCTTGAGGAAGAGCAAATAGGTCAACTGCTCGACGTAGTCGCCGTAGGACATTCCATCATCCCGCAACACATTGCAGTAATTCCAAAGTTTGCTAACAATTGCAGAAGTAGTCATGGTCTCCGTTGGTCGTCGCGCCTGCCTGCGCCAAGCAAAGCGCGGCAGGCAGGGAGGACGTTGCAGTAGTTCCAGAGCTTTTGAACGATTTGTGAGGAACTCATGATGGTTCAGCAACCGTTTCTGGTGTATACTTTGAACTTATGAAATCGCTCATTGAGACGAATCCTCACCTGAAGGACCCGGCAAAATACCGGAAGGCCTTGATCGCCAACGTGGCCAGTTCGACAGCGGTCGAGACGGGCGCCCCTGTCGAATCCATCGCGCGTACCCTCACCGAAGGAGAAACACCCCGACGGATCAGGAGGGCGAAAGGCTCCGCTCGATGATCTCCGCGAAGAGACTTTCCATCGGTCTGTAATTCTTATCCAGCCCCGCCTGAACCGCTGCGAAATACTCTTTCTTTTTGTCCCCGGCAATCATACTGAAGTCGAGAAGCGGCAATCCCGCCTGAAGCGCCATCAGGGTGGACAAGACCCTGGCAAGCCGGCCGTTTCCATCCCTGAACGGATGGATCAATACCAGCTCGACATGCGTCTCAGCCAGAGCATGGACGACCTCGGTGCGGTCCGCGAAATTGCATGGCGTAGACCGCCGCAAGACGCCTTGTTCGAACTGTTCCATCAAAGCAGAAATGTACATCGAAGCCGCGAAGGGAAAATCGCCTTTACTGACATTGACCTGCCGATAGTGACCAGCCCATTCATAGATGTCCCCAAGCCAGATTCTGTGACACTCGCAGATATCCGAAGCGGTGAACCGATGGGCCAGGTCGTACTGCCTGATCAGTGTGTCCATCGCCTGCTCAAGCGCCTTCGTTTCCGTGTCATCCATGTCCCGTGTAGACACGATACCGAGCCGATTCTTGAGCACCTGCTCATTCGAGCCTGGCTCAAACTGAGCCTCGGGCAAACCGGACACGTTGTACCGATCGTCAGGCGGCATAGAGCCTCATGATGAACGGCAGTATCGTCCGCTCGTCGGCCATCTTGAGGAACCGCAAGTACGTCAATTGCTCGACGCCCGTCCTAAGCCTTGCCGAAGGATAGTCGCCGTAGTTCATCCCATCGTCGCGGAGGACGTTGCAACAGCTCCAGAGCTTTTGAACGATGGTGGATGCACTCATAAGAAGCTATTCCCAATTATCCCTAGTGATGCGGGAAACATTAACGATTTAATGCTCCGAGGCAGAACCAACTAAAGGTTGTTTTCGTCGTCGTCATCTTCCGAAGAGTCCACTTCATCATCTTCAGGATCCGCGTAGTAGTCGGCCACATATCGGTCAAGGGGAAAATCTTCGCCGTCTTCTTCTCTATCATCAATGCTGGGCAAAACAGTTTGGCTTACATCATAAAAAGAAACGTTTGCTGCTTTGAGCGGTGCAAAATTGCTGTCAGCTGATACATGATCACCTGCTGGTCCAGGGGACAGCCACCCTTTCATATCCGCTTCGTATGATAACAACCATCTGCTCTCATACAAATCCTGAGGCGTCAGAAAAGCCTTTAGCTCATCGAGATCTTTTGGTTTATGTAGAAGGCCCGATTCGCGCGCGTGCAAGAGTAATAGCGCACAAACTGAATCTTCCATCTGCAATACCGATCTTACAACTCCTCTGGTCAGTTGAAGTTTGAGCGCAAGGCAAGCCCATATTGACCAAGCCACCTCGCTCGAATGACGTTGGGGTGCATGCTCCATAATTATGCTATGGAGCATTTCCTTGAGAAGGCGGGTCTTTCTGGGTGCACGATTGGGAGCCCGGAGTATGGAAGCAAGGACCGCTGGTAAAGCCCCTGCCTCGACCCTCGCGCATTGAACTAGAAGGTCTTCGGCCATCTCATCCTTGTATTGCCAGATACGCATTCTAGACATTCTGCCAGCGGCGTACTTTAGGATATTCTCTGTTGGGAAGGCCCCTGCCAACTCAAAGGCCCTATCGAAAAACTGTATTAGCTGGCTTTTAAATTTAGGAGATCTAGGCTCCAGTTCGATGTTTTTCAGTTCGGCGACCCATGAATCCTCTAGCCGTTGCGGAAGAGAAACCACCTTGGTCTTTGAAGGGTTCAGATGGAGTTCAAATTCAAGCAAAGCTTCCTCCAGCTTGCTCAATGCTTGTAGCGCTTTTGTCTCGGTAAAGTGGACCCCTCTGTCAAGACAGCTTTTATCCGAGTTTAAGCTACGCCCCTCGCTTCAATCGCAGCGGAGCAGCGCTGCCCTGTTCTGACGCCGACATGATCGGGGATACTCGCCCCGCCGCCCAGGCTATCGGCATACACCGTGTTCGGCGTCCGGTTGTCCAACGACTGGTGCGGGCGCTCTCCGTTGTAGAACGCGAAATAGTCCGCCAGGCCACGGGTCAGCTCGGTGACCGTGCCGTAGTCCTTCAGATACACCTCCTCGTACTTGACGCTGCGCCACAGCCGTTCGACGAAGATGTTGTCCAGGGCGCGCCCACGCCCATCCATGCTGATGGCGATGCCTTCTCGCTTGAGGATGGTCGTGAACACCGCGCTTGTGAACTGCGAGCCTTGGTCACTGTTGAAGATGTCCGGCTTGCCAACGAGGCTCAGCGCGTCCTCGAGGCAGTCGACGCAGAACGACGAGTCCAGGCTGTTGCTGATTCGCCAGGCCAATACCCGCCGCGAGTACCAGTCGATGATCGCCACCAGATACACGAAGCCGCGCGCCAGCCGAATGTAGGTGATGTCCGTGCTCCAGACCTGATTGGGCCGGCTGACCTCGATGCCGCGTAGCAGGTACGGATAGACCTGATGGCCAGGATGCGTCACGCTCGTTGAAGGTCCCGGTGCCATCCCTGCCAAGCTCATCAGGCGCATCAGCCGCTGCACCCGCTTGCGGTTGACGACGTACCCCTGGCGTGCCAGATACACGACCATCCGCCGGCTGCCGTAAAACGGCCGCCGCGTGTATTCCTCGTCAATCAGGCCGCACAGCACCAGATCCTCCTCGAATTCCTCGCGTGGTGTCTGCCGTCCGTAGAAGGTGGCTCGCGCCACCCCTGCCAGTTCGCATTGCCGCACGATTGCTAGTCCCTCGCCGCGGTCTATCCAGCCCATTCGCGTCTCACCATTCATAGTCCGGACTTTTTTTTGAGCCAGTCCAGCTCCATCTTCAGCCGCCCGATCTCCCCGTACAGGCGCTCTTCGTCGGCGTACGCCGCTGGCTTTGGCCCGCGCTTGCGGTCGAACAACGTGGCCGCCCTCTCAACGAGCTCCCTCTTCCACTGACCCACCACGACTGGATGGACTCCGTACTGCTGTCCAATCTCGTTGAGCGTCTTCACCCCTCGCACCGCTTCCATCCCAACCTTCGCCTTGAACTCCGCACTGTGCACCGTGCGCTTCTTGCCGTCACTCATGCCATTATCCTCCTGGGACAACAGCTTAAACCGGTGTCTCAAATCTGGGGTCCACTATACGGAATCAAAGACAAGTTCGAAGTCGTCAATATAGCGAAGTCCCTTCAGCCTTAAACGCGAGAGCTTTTGATCAACTTGCGCTAGGATAACCTCCGCCAGAAGCAAGGAAGTATCTGGCCCGATAGGTATTCCATTGGTTTGGCCGTCCTGGCAGTTCCGCATCAGCTCATCGATCTCATTACCAAGCAGAGCTTTGCTGCGATTCGATTTGGTAACTTTCTTCCCATGCAGAGCCCAAGGAATACTGTGGGTATAAATCGAGGGATAGAACCGAATGACATCGGCTTTTAGTAGGAAACGCCCTCTACTTCGAAGCTCGGCCCGCTTAGATGGGAGCACATCAAGAGAACTTTTCCGACCAATCGCTCTTATATGATCAGTCAAGGTCGGCGTTGTAAGAGATAGTTTGGATCCAGAGAACGCCTTTTCTAGGTCTTTCCATTTATTGGCTATGCAATTCGCTAGAAGAGTGAAATGAACTGGATTGAGAATTGATAGCTCACGTCGGAGAGTCCCAGTCCGAGCCAGGCTATAGATTTCCGGCTTCGAAGGGCGGTTTTTTTGGTGAGCAAATGGTAACGGTTTCCCGGCCGAGCTAGCAATGAACGTGGCGAGAGATGTTGTATTGAAGGGCGGGGGAAGTTCTTGTGGAAAGTATCCGCGCGCCAATAGAGCTTCGAGCGTTAAGGTCATAGGTGACTCTTCTTTTCGATGTGTAATTCCCCGCAAAACGCTCGCTGAAGAATTGCTTGCCGCAGGCGGTCGACGCGGGTCAGGTTAGCTTGGACGGCAGCTTCGAGTTCGTCTATGACGGACAAGCGACGCTCGACTTCGCCGACTATTTGCTGTTGTTCGTTTGTCGGAGGTAAAGGAAGGGGAATTCGCTGTACGCGCGCCTTGTTCAATGCCGGTTGATTGTTCCCCGAACCCAACAAGCGGTTCTCTTCATATTGTCCCTCAAGGTAACGATACACGTATTCTGAAGGGATACCCGTTTCTGAGACACGAATCGCTGCTGAGTTTTGATTGTTACACGCCGCAATGTCTAGGATTGCAACTTGCCCACGCGTCTTACCCTCACCAATCATACCCAACAGCACAGTGCCTTGCGGGTGTAATTTGGCCGACGAATTTGCCAAGCCTTTCTCCGTAATACGCTCTTTTGTCTTCCGTATTCGACAAAAAGCTACTTCTCCACTGCTGACCCATGGAATAGACCCATCCCAGTACTCTTGTCTCCCTCTGCTCGGAGTTGCTCCAACGTAAACTTCAAACATCTGGCCTAAGCTTGTCCAAATCCATCCTTTAGGCAATGCCGGAAGATTGTCGATGTCGAGCGGCGCTGACTCTATATAATTCCCCTTATCATTCGACTTCGCGCGGCGCTCGGCGAGGATGCGTTCGAGAAGTTTGCTGGCAGGTTCGATGTCAGAGTGCTGTTTGCGCCAATCTTCGGTCAGTTTACCTTCGACGGCGGCTTTAAGGACGGCGGCTTTGTAGCGTTTGAGGTTGGCTTTGACGCGCTTGAGAGTGGCGACGGCTTCGTCGAGACGGGAGAACTGCTTTTCGATCTCCGCGACGATGGTTCGTTGCTCATCAAGAGGTGCTATCGGAACAGGAGATTCTTTGATCCGTCCAAGGATGATTCGCTTGATGGCAGTCCCAGTCATCTGGCCTGTGAGCATTCGATAGCCCACAGGACTCAAAAGGTAATATCGTAGAAATTGGCTATACAGCAGCGCAGGCCTTGGACGGAGAAGGCAAACACTTGAAAGCAGGCTAAATTCTTCATCGAGCGTGTTAACCGCAGCGTCACCTGTATTCACGCCATCTTTGACGAGTAGTACATCGCCTTTCTTTGGATCACACCTTTTGTAGATTGCCCTATGTTCATCCTCTGCCAAGTACGACACATTGCTGAGATCAAGACCAGAGGGTCTAACGTTCTTTGCCGTTATGTACTTATAGGCCCCTTGAGCTAGCTGATTCTGAGGAGAGAAATGCGTACCGTCTTGAACCTTAAGGCATGCGTCATTGATTGTTGACCAACTCCAAGTTGGCGGAATCTTTGGCAAGCCATTCAATACCTCCATAGCACTCACGCAGCTAACGCCCTATTCAGTTCTTCAATTAGATTGTTCAGTTCGCTACCAAAGACCTGATGCACTTTCCCCAGCCCACCCTCTTGCGCAAAGGGCGCGTACTCGAAGTCGTCCGGCTCAACGACAAGATTGGCTGCGACATGGTCGCGGATCATATGCGGGCATACCCGACGACAGAACACAGCCCCTGCAATACGGCTTGTATAGTTTGTGGCGACAGTGCGCCGAAGGTTTTGACGATGCTGCTTTCGGACAGGGTAAAGACTTTGTCGAATCTGATCCAACAAGCTTTGGGGAGAGCGCCTTCCACCAAGTCCGTTGCACCGATTGGCATGGCATGATTTGGCTGGGCAACTGAGGTGACGGCCAACCCGATGAAGTCGGCGTGTCGATCCGGCGGGGTCAAAACCATGACCGGCCGTTTCTTGGCCGACTGCAGATCCGAGAAGGGAAATGGAATGAGGACCAGGTCGCCTGGCTTACACGCCATTCCAGACCTCGTCGTCCTGGTTATCCCATACATGGCGCATGGCCGGTTCCTGCGCCTGCTTCAATTCTTCGGTATGACGGTCTCTCAGGCCATGCTTGATTTCGATGTACTCGATGAAATCCAACACTTCCTGCGCGAGTGTGTCCGGAAGTTTCTGCGCCTCCTTGAAAATTCGTTCGGCTGTCGACATAGATCCTCCGTTTTAGGCCACCAGGGCCATATTCAGGCTTTCTATTATGGTCTGAAGGCCGTCCGGAAACAATCGATAGGCTTTTCCCAACCCACCGGCCTGGGAAAAGGGTGCGTACTCGAAGTCGTCTGATTCAACCCCCATGTTTGCCGCAATATGGTCTCTAATCATGCTGAGCCACTGCCTCTGTTCATCGGTAAACTTCTTGCCTGCCTGCCGCGTCCGGCCCGCAGCGAATTCTCGCTTAAGCCATTTTCGGCCAAACCCGGTCTTCAAGTACTTCTCGCGCTCAACTGCTTCATGCTCTGAAGCATACTCCTCCCAATGAATTACTCGCACAGGCGGGTGCCGTCTTGTCCAAGATGCCCCGGTGCCTGCCTTATGCTCTTCAAAACGTCGTGGCAAGTCACTGGTTTGGCCGATATATCGGCTTCCGTTGGAACATTCAATGGCATAGACGAACCATGTTCCAGGCCGCGGCGCAGGCAGGCCTCCACGCTCCTGCTCTCCAAGCCAGGCGTTGAAGTTGGCGTTGACCTTCTCAGGAAATGGCACCAGCTCGTTGTCCTGATGCGTAGCGAAGCGAACGAGGGAGACGAGGTCTGTGAGAATGCGCTTGCCACTTGCGCCTTTGACCTTCGACTTCTCCAGCACGGCATAGGCTTGCCAGAGTTGAGATTCGTTCCAGAGATAGGGCGGCTTTTCGATAGCGTTGGCCAGATCCTTGATGTCCTCAAACTTCAGCCGCTGTTTGTAGGGCTTACTGTAGAGGACTTGCAGGGCGGTGATCTCGTCCTTGTGCTGGGTGATGAATTGCTCGAACGACTGCACGATGGTGCGGGCGCGGGCCAGCGCGTCGGCGCTGAAGCCTGCTTCAATAACCTGGTCCTGGCTCACATGGTCGATGGTCAGTTCGTTCTTCTTTTTGATCTCGACCAAAAGTTCGCGGAACTTCGGATCTTGAAACGGCTTGGCCGCTGCTTGAATGAGCTTTGTGGCGACCTGCTGAATCTGCTGCTCGCTCGGTATGCTCGTCCCGAATTTCTGCCTGGCCTGCTCTTCCTGCCGATCGGGATTGACCGCTTCGACGAGTTGGCGGCTCAGGTCTTTGAGCGAGAGGCCTCCGCTGGCGTTGCTGATGGCCTGTTCATCAGCCTTCGTGATCCGGTGCTCCATGCGGGCCAGCCGCCCGGCGATGCTGGTGAGGACGTCTTCTTCCATATTCCCGAGCGCGACGGCTTGAAGCAGCTTTTCAAAGGCGACGCTGGGCTTTTTCTCCATCGGTCGCGCATCGGTCTTGTCCTGCTCGCAGACGCCGACGGCATCGACGATGACGAAGTGATCTTTGGTCGTGGCATCGGGCGTGACGGCTTTCAGATCGTCCGGCTTGATGACGCGGACGCCCCGGCCCTTCATCTGCTCGAAGAAGGTGCGGGATTTGACCGCGCGCATGAAGACGACGATCTCGACCGGCTTGATGTCGGTGCCGGTGGCGATCATGTCCACGGTGACGGCGATGCGGGGATGGTAACTGTTGCGAAAGCTCTTGATGAGATCCTTGGGAGTCACCCCGGTGGTGCGATAGGTGATTTTCTGAGCGAACTCGTTACCCTTGCCGAATTCTTCACGGAGGATTTCGACGATATTCTCGGCGTGGGCGTCGTCCTTGGCGAAGATGAGGGTCTTCGGCACTTCGATGCGGCCGGGAAAGATCTCGGTGAAGAGCTTGTCCCTGAAGGCTTTGACGATGGTGCGGATCTGGTCCGGAGCGACGACGTCGCGGTCGAGCTGGTCGGGATCATAAGCGAAGTCGTCGTCGAGTCTTTCCCAACGCTTTGTCCGCGTCTCTCGATTCATCAGTTGTACGCTATACCCTGCCTCCACAGTAGACCCTGCCTGCGTAATGGCGGTGCGGATGCGGTACACGTCGTAGTTCACATTGACGCCATCGGCTACGGCCTGCTCGTGGTTGTATTCCATAACCAGGTTTTGATTAAAGAAGCCGAAGGTCTGTTTGTTGGGTGTAGCAGTGAGACCGATGAGGTGGGCATCGAAGTATTCCAGCACCTGAGCCCAGAGGTTGTAGATGGACCGGTGGCATTCGTCGGTGACGATGATGTCGAAGGTCTCAATGGGAATGGACGGGTTGTAGTCAATCGGCTCGGGTTTCTTGAACAGCCGGTCGAGACCCGAGACAGAAGCTTCTTCGTCCTCATCCGACAGTTCCCGCCCCTTGAGCATGGAGTACATGCGCTGGATGGTGCTGATGCAGACGCGCGCAGTGGTATCGAGGGTGTTCCCCGCCAGCCGCTGAACGATGAACTCTTCGGTGAACTTGAAGTTGTTATAGGGCGAGACGTACTGCTGGAATTCTTTCAAGGTCTGATCGCCCAGATTGCCGCGATCGACGAGAAAGAGCACGCGCTTGGCCCCGCCGAACTTGATCAAGCGGTAGATGAAATTAATAGCGGTGAAGGTCTTGCCGCTGCCGGTGGCCATTTGGATCAAGGCGCGAGGACGATCCTGGGCCAGCGACTTTTCGAGATTATTGATAGCCGTAACCTGCGCAGGCCACAGGCCGGGCGTGCTGAGAGGCGGCAGCGATCTCAAGCGGCCACGGAGTGTCGGCGCCGCGTCTGCTGCGAGCGATGCGCCATGCAGATCTCTAGGCGCCTCACTATCCTTCGGGATGAAGGCGGCGAGGGTTTCGGGCCGATGAAAGCTGAATACCGGGCGGCTGCGCGGTTGGGGATCGAGCCCGTTTGTGAAGCGGGTTTCTACGCCGGTGCTCTGATACAGAAACGGCAAGGGTCGGATATGGGCGGGTAAGTCGGCAGGGAGGCCCTTGCTATATTTCTCGGCTTGAACTTCCACGCCGACTAACGGAAACCCTTCCTTCTTCGCCTCAATCACTCCGGCCGCTTTCCCATCTACATAGAGGAGATAGTCCGCGAAGCCGTGCCCGCTCACGAGCGGGAAATTTCTGATGACGACTCCCCGCCCGGCGTGAAGATGTGCCCTCTTGTAGTCTTGAACGTGCCAACCCGCCTGCTCCAGCGCCTGGTCGATGTGCTCGCGCGCTTTGTCCTCCGGAATCGGCATCCCTAAACCTCATTGAGAATCTGAGGATATGTCGCGGAGAGAAATACCTGTTTGGGGAGAGGAATGCAATTATTCCAGCATGGGTTGTTTTTGATAGAAATTCAGAATCAGTCCACAACCAAGACGCCATGTATACATCGGCCCGATGTCTCTACAACTTCTTCCGCACCTCCTTCCAATCCTTCGCCACTTTCGCCTTGCGTGGCACATCGCCTTTTGACGGTTCCGGCACCATGATCGCTTCGAGACGGCGTTGAAGAAACGCCTCGGCAAATCCTTTCGAGCGGCCAACGCCGACCTTCACGGTCCTCCAGCCGGCTGCATGGAGCTCGTCAATCTTTGTCCCCATCGTGTTCGTATCGATGACAGGGAGCGTCAAGACGTAGCCGGTCGGAAACTTATGGTTCTTCAGCCACTCCCTGACTTCGGCACTGCGTTGAAACCCATCCCGCCCTTCCACCACATAAATGACTCGGTAATAAAACTGCGTAAGCTTTCCAAGCTCCTCGACCGCATCAGCCAGAGGCTTCCGTTCTGATTCGATCGTGGCACCAACGGGTGGCACTCGACTAGGTGCCGGCTGCTCACGCAGCGACGACAGCTCGATCACGAGGATGGGCTGCCGCTTCTCCCACACGACGAGATTGCCTTGGCCTTCAGCCTGATCTACTCGCGGACTCTTCCCGACGCGGACTTGGACTGATACAAGACCTTGTGCCTTTGGAGTGAAGGTCAGGAATGCCCTGCCATCCCAGCCAGTCAACGCCTCGGCGACCACCTTTCCATCGACCACGAGTTCAAGTGGTTCTCCTCCGAGTGCAGCAATGAGCACCAGATGTTTCGAAACGAGTTTGGCTTCGACGGTCGCCGGCTGGCCAGGCGTGGTCAGCGTATCTTTCACGAAAATGGCGGCGGAACTCTTCTCCGCCGCGAACAGCAGGTCCGGAAAGGCAGTACCGATCAGGATGAACACGAGGCAGGCCCTGCGGATTGAAAGCATCATAAGCCGCACGGCCTTCTGAGAGTTGAAAAACACCGCACAAGATCGCTGATGGCGACTACGCCTTCAATGCTTTCAGGACTTCGTCTGCATGACCATCGACTTTCACTTTCCGAAAGACCGCTTTCACGTTTCCTTCAAGATCAATGACAAACGTGCTGCGCTCGATACCCCAGTACTTCTTCCCGTACATATTCTTCTCTTTGTAGACACCATAGGCCTTGGAGATGGCGGCATCTTCATCACTGAGCAGCGGAAACGGTAACCCAAATTTCTTAATGAACTTCTGGTGGGATTCTCTCCCATCCAAACTGACACCCACAATGGCGCCACCCGCCCGAAGGATCTGAGACTCTACATCGCGAAAATCACAGGACTCTTTCGTACATCCAGGCGTATCGTCTTTGGGATAGAAGTAGAGGACGATCTGTTTTCCCTTAAAACTCTTGAGCATCACAGCTTTTCCATGCTGATCTGGAATGCCAAGCTCCGGTGCCTTGTCTCCAACCGCCAGTTCTTTGCTCATAGCTCCACCCTTCGTCATGATTGACGTGAATTAATAGCCGCCTGGCATGCCACTTCCGAACGATGATCGACGAGGCGTATAGAGCCCCGGCTTCTTCTTATTCTTGTCCTCAGGGTTGCCGTATGGGGAGAGTGCCGGTGAGTCCCAAATGACTTTGTCTCCAGGAGCGAGATCAGCGGCTTCCAGAAAATGCTTTCTCGCGACCGCTGAATCGCCGAGCGCGTTCAGCGCCAACGCATAGTTGTAGTGGGCCTGGCCGGATTTCGGCGCTTCAGTCACGGCTTGTTCGAAATACTGTTTGGCTTCTTCAAACTGCTGTGCCTGATACGCCTGTGTCCCCTGTTCGGTCAAGGTCATGGCCTGCGGCCGGGCTTCCCCATCCAGAGCCAGCGGCACCAGCGGCTTCCGCTTCTGGAAACAGCCTGTGCCTACGAGCAGCAGGACCAGGAGACCAAGAACCGCCGCGCGTGAGATCATCCTTGTCATGGTCACAGAACCTCGTTGTTCAGCGCTTCACCTGTTTGCGAGTCTCTTCTTCGAACGTCTTGCGATACAACACATCCCATTCGGCACTCCCCTCAACAAGACCTCGCGAATATGAGGCGAGCTTCGTCCTTACCGTCCGATCAATGTGCTGCTCCTGCGCAAGTTCATCCGCCAACACCTTCTTAATTTCCTTCAACACCAGCTCGTCACTGCGCTTGAGCCGAACACCGGAAACGTTCTTCATAGCCGTGAGAATCACATGCGATAAATGGCTGACTTTCTCTTCCGTCAACATAGTCAAGTTAGGTGAAAAGTAAAAGGTGAAAAGTGAACGGTATCGGCGAACTATCTTCTCCTTTTACGTTTTACCTCTCACTTCTCACAATATAATGCCCCGCTCACGCACCAACTTCTGCTTCACCATCTGAAACATTCTTTGGTAATCCACCTGCCCCTGTTCGATCTGCTGCTCATAGCCCTTCAGGAGTTGGCGCACCTCGGCATTCAGACGATCTTCAGCTGACAACTCCTGTGTGATGGCATGATCCAGCGCCTCGACCAAGACCTTGCGGTCTCCAACCAGTTCAAGATCGTCGTGTCGCTGCAGATGCCCCATCAGACTTTCCGCGAGATGACGCACCCGCTCTTTCGACAGCCGCATCGCGTTTACCCCTGCTCGAGCACAATGGACGGCGCGTGCATGACCTGCCGGAGCTGTGCGGCATCGCCGATAATCTTTCCGATGATATTCACCCGATCGGCCGGCACCGGGTCAACTCCCGTACTCATCGGTGTCCGTCCAAAAAAGATGGCAAGGACTTGCCCGGCACCCCAGAATGCGACATCACCCACTTTGACTTGCGTCGTTGCCGTTTCTCGATGGTCGCGGACTCCGGAAAGGGGAAAATAGAACTCCTCTCCCCATGTATGAACCGGCGCCGTCACAGGAAGCGCCGCATACACCTCATCCGCCGTCTTGGTCTTTCGAAGTTCTGCTTCGAGCTGAACACCGCCAACCGTAATACGAATTCGTTTTGCCGGCACAGTCGTGGGATCCATCTGCAAACAGTTCCTGGCTGTACTGCTGCACCATACTACTGCAGTTGTAATAGATGTCGCGAACTCTAGCTTGTCTCCTACGCGAAATCAAGGCTACAATCCTCCGTGATGCTCACCTCCAGCTTTATCTTCTTGCCTGGCGTCGGTCCTGTCACGGAACGCCGCTGGTGGCAGGAGGGTACGCTGAACTGGACGCAGTTCCTCGCTCAACCTGCAATTCCCGGGCTCTCGACGGCTCGGAAACGTTGGTACGACGATGAACTCCGTACGGCACAATCATCGGCGGAACAGGGCCGGTTGGATCAATTGGCTGCGCGCTTTCCGCGGCGCGAACATTGGCGGCTCTACGGCACCTGCCGTTCCCGTGCAGGCTATCTGGACATTGAGACCACCGGTGCCTCTCCACAGGAAGGCGAGGTCACGGTTGTCGGACTCCATCACCATGGACACACGCTGAGCCTGGTGCGAGGGGAAACCCTCACGGCAGAACGACTACAGGCCGAACTCGATCACTGCGATCTCCTCGTGACGTTTTTTGGATCCCGGTTTGATATTCCCTATCTCTGTGCTAAGTTTCCCGGACTTCGTCTACCTCCCTGGCACTTCGATCTGTGTTTTGCCGCACGCCGACTTGCATTACAGGGCGGACTCAAGCACATTGAACAGACGCTGGGTATCGAGCGGAGCGAATCTATTCGAGGACTGGATGGATGGGACGCAGTTCGCCTCTGGGCTCAGTGGGGTGATGGGGACGTGGCCGCTCGTGACCGGCTCTTAGCCTACAACCGGGCGGATACTGAACATCTCGTGCTTCTGGCCGATCGATTTGCGGAGGATTTGATGAATCAATTAGGCCCGTCGTTGATCGCGTTGTCTAGCTTTCACCCAACTGAAACCCGATGAGTACATGGATCGGCATCGGCCGAAGCGAAACCGGTCTGGTACGGACATCAAACCAGGATGCCTTTGCCGTCATCGACTCCGCAGGCATGTGGGCGGTCGCCGACGGAATGGGCGGTCACGTGGGTGGCGCGGTTGCGGCCCAAACGGCCATCGCGACGGTGCAAGCCCAAGCTGCGTTCTCACAGGAGCAGCTCCGTAGCGGAACCTCACCAATCGATGTGCTGACTGCACTGATCAGTCGCGCGCACGAAGCCATCTTGGCTCAGGCCCGCTCCCAACCGAAACTCAAGGGCATGGGGACCACTCTCGTGCTGCTGACAGTCATCCCCGATCAAACCTCCATGGCTTACGTGGCTCACATCGGTGACAGCCGTGCCTACCGGTTTCGAGCTGGGGCGCTGACTCCACTCACCAGAGATCACTCATTGATCGAAAAATACCTTGAACGTGGCATCCTCACTCCGGAAACAGCCAAAACCCACCCCGAACGACATGTCCTGACTCGGGCCCTTGGCGTCACGGCAACAGCAGCCCCCACGATTGCCGGCTGTGCCATGCACGAAGATGATCTCGTGATTCTCTGCTCGGACGGCCTGACAAAGATGTTGGAGGATCAGGATATCCAACGTGTTCTTTGCAATGGCGATCCCAGTCCGGCCGGTGCCTGTGATCGTCTGATCGCCGCAGCACTCGATCGTGGCGGCGAAGACAACGTCACGGTCGTCGTTGTCGCCTATCGATAAGACGCCGTCGACTTCGGAGTTGACAAGGCCCACGAGGGCGTGTACGTTCCCTCATCACCGAGTGAAACCCGTCATACTGAGGGAGTCCTTACATGCGCCAACAGGCGTCGTTTGTTCTTGGAAGTCTCGTCTTTCTTCTCCTCGTCACAACGAATTCCTGGGCTGCAGAACCCTCCGATCCCGAGACCGCCATTCGCCTGATGATACGTGCGAATGCCGAGAAAGACCTCCCTACACTGTCACGCCTCATGGCCCACGATGCCGACATCGTCAGTTATACCGTCGGCGGTCGCAAATACGTCGGCTGGCCGGACTTCGAGCGGGAGATGCGTGAGGAATTTGTCAACGCTCAGAAAATCGAAATCCCGATCACCGAGCTGAAGGTCTGGACCAAGGGAGATCTGGCCTGGTTCGCGATGGAGGTCGATTATATCCGCTATGTCGGCGAGGGATCAGCCGTCAAACGAACCGTGCTTCCGCTACGAGAAACCGGTGTCCTTGAGCGTCGTGCCGGACGCTGGCAACTGCTGTCGTGGCATGAGTCCTTTCGATCCGCTCAACTTGGTGGCCCGCTTGCGTCCCCGTCAGCAGCAGCTGGGGCACAAAAACTCGTCACTGCCGCTCCCGCGTCAATGCCTGATGTCAGCGGAGACTGGGATATTCTCGAAGTCGAGGATGAGAAACGTTACAAGGCCACCCTCGACAAGAGTGGAAACGGCCCCTACACGCAACAAGGCGGCCGGTTCGTCACCACCAAAATTGAAAACCGCCTCTGGCAGGGCACCTGGTATCAGCCCGGCAATGATCGAGAGGGTGGCTTTGAGGTGCTCCTCTCGGACGACGGGAAAGAGGCCAAGGGAATCTGGTGGTACACACGAGTCGATACAAGAAAAAATATCCCGCCGAAGGAACACGGCGGCACCTATCACTGGAAGAAAGTCCCATCATCACCGGCCAGTAGCCAATGAGTCAACCCGCTGCTTCAAACGTATATCGACAAATCGGAGTCCGGTTCAACATCATCGCTTTACTGCCTCTGGGAGGTCTTATGTACAGATCCCTCGTTCTGTTTCTTGCAACGTTTTTCATGATCTCATCGGCCTATGCGGACGGGGGTCATGATCACCATGCCGTTCCCACACTGAAAAAACAAGTCGGGTCAAAGATCACGTATGGCGAGAACACGGCGACCTTGACCTTCGGCCCCATCGATCTTCCGACCGGCCACGGTGAAGGTGATATGGGCGACTCCATGCCTCGGTTCAACTTCCAACTGCCTGAGGACAAATATCTCATCGGTTTCAAGTCGGCCCTCTCTACCGTCGAAGGCAAGGAATTGCCCAGAAACTATCTGCACCACATTTTAATGATCAACAATACCAAGCCCAGCGTGTCATGTCCGGGTGAACCACTCTTCTTTGGAGGAGCCGGGCTCGAAATGGCTGAAACCCACTTTCCTGAGGGATACGGCGTGAAACTCGCGAAGGACGATAAGCTGATGACGGTCGTTGCGTTTTATCACGGCGCTCCCCCCACGAAAAATGTCATCGCCACCTTCACCATGTATTTTGCACCGAAAACTAAACCGGCGAAGGAAATGGAGATTTATCAGGTCGGCGTGAACATCGTCTGCTTTACAAAATTCGGAGATCGCCCTGCGGATCAAACAGACGAAGGGATCGAAATCGGACCGGGTGTCCAAGTCCGTACGGCACCGTTGAAGTTTAGCATGGACGGTTGCGTCAAATATGCGTATCCCCACGGCCATGACGAATTGCTCCTGATCGCTTTGGAAAATAAGACCAAGAAACAGACGCTCCTCCGGACCATCCCCGATGCCGAACGGGACGGAACACTCCGTGAATTCTTACCTCATCAGGTGTATAAAGACGCCCAAGGGTTCCCCATCTCAAAAGATGATGATTATGAGATGGTTATGGTCTACCACCACTCTCTTCAAAACAAAGAACCTCAACATGGAATGGGCAACTACTTGCTCTACATGACACCCGGTTCTTGCCCGGCAAAGAGTGCCTCCCTGACCCAGTAGCACGATCATTAACCCGGACCAGCAGGCTGGTCCGGGCTTCCGCTCTCCAGTTCCACTCCCGCTAGGTTCGTCTCGATTCCCTCTTTAATTCTGGATATCCCCATCCGGCACGCCCTCAACTGAATCTCCGTCAAAAAGTCCAAATCCTTTGGTAGAACCGGTACCTGGCTTGTATACTGGTAACACCTAGGATTCATACGTACTATATTTCACCAAACACAATAGACGGCCATTTACCTCAACGTGGCTCAGTGATGATAGTCGCCACATCTTCCCAAACCAATTCTTCTTCAGCCGGTCATGAGTCGATTCAGACCGTGACGCGGTTTCTGCGAGCGATCGGACACCCGACAAGTCTGACGCGCTTAGCTGACTACATTCTTTCGAACTTCTCTGAAATCTCTCATTGTCCACACGGATCACTGTTCCTGTTCGAACGAGAGCATCACCACTACCGTCAGATGCATACGTTCGGACCCATTAAGATGTTTACGGTTCCTTCGGTCATGGCCATCGACCATCCGCTGGTCCAAGCTCTCATCGTAGGCCAACACATTTTCGACGGGCTGGAATCAACTCTTACCCCACAGCCCGAACTCTCACATGACATCCCGGATACCCTGGCAAAGTCCCATACCCTGGCCGTTCCGCTCATCACACATGGAACCCTGATCGCGTTTACAGTACTCCATTCTCCGACCGCACATGGAACACTCTCACCCGAAACCATGGAACTCCTGACCGCGATGGCCCAGGGTGCCGCGAATGCTCTTGATTCGCTCCTGATTTACGAAGATCTCCGACAATCTCAGGCCCTCATGCGCCGAACCGACCGGTTGCGCTCCCTGGAAATCATCGCTGGCGGGTTTGCCCACGAAATCCGCAACCCGTTAACGTCCATTAAGACCTTTATTCAGCTGGCTCCCGAGAGGAAAGACGACAGCCAATTTATCGGGGAGTTCAGTCGCATTGTCCTAGAGGATGTCAATCGGATTGAGCGATTGATTCAAGAGATCCTTGACTATGCCCGTTACATGGAACCCCAGCTGACCGACGAGGACCTCAATGACATCGTCACGTCCTGTCTGTACTTCATCCAAGTCACGGCAGACACCCGGGGGATCAAGATTGAAAAACAGTTGGCGCCTGAGCGTCCTCGTGGCATGCTGGATCGGCAGCAAATCAAGCAGGTGCTTTTGAATCTCCTCTTGAATGCCCTCGATGCCGTTGGCAAGGGACCGGGGAGCCTACGGGTACGGACGCGTCAATTCCAGAAACCGGAGGGTACCCTCTTCATGCAGATCGACATCGAAGATACCGGACAGGGGATCGCACCCGAAAATCTGGAGCACATCTTCGATCCATTCTTTACGACCAAACATACGAGCACGATGAACGCAGGAACCGGGCTGGGTTTGACCATCGCACACCAGATCATTCAAGAGCATCACGGGGACATTCACGTAGCCAGCACGGTAGGTCAAGGAACGACCTTCCGCATTACTCTTCCCGCGCTTCAGCAGTAGTACCCAAGGAGCCCTTGTGGAAAGCGTCATTCCCAAAAAACGATTGCTATTGATCGATGATGAGCCCAGGGTCCGCACCTCGCTGAAAATGGTGTTAGAGCCACTGTATGATATCGCCCAAGCGAGCGACGGGCCTGAAGGTCTCGACATCTTCCGCAAAGAAGATCCCGACCTGGTTCTGCTCGACATCGTCCTGCCTGGTACCGACGGGCTCGCCGTGCTGCAGATGCTCAGAACGGAGCGGAAATCCACCCCGGTGATCATGCTCACCGGCACCAAATCCGTAAAAACGGCCGTGGACGCGATGAAGTTGGGGGCAGCCGACTACCTCTCGAAACCCTTCGACGTCGACGAACTTCGAATCGTGATCGACCGTGCCCTGAACTCCTCGGAGTTGGAACAAGAAGTCACCCAACTACGGGCCCAAGTCGTCAAACGATACGCGTTTCACAATCTGATCGGAAAAAGTCAGGGAATGCAGGAGATCTACGCAAAAATTGAGCAGGTTGCCGACAGCCGAACCACGGTGCTCATCACCGGAGAAAGTGGGACCGGCAAAGAGTTGGTCGCCAAGGCGCTCCATTACAACAGTTCCCGCCGAGAGCGTCCGTTTGTCGCACTCAACTGTGCCGCACTGCCCGAGACGCTGATTGAAAGCGAACTCTTCGGCCACGAAAAAGGTTCCTTTACGGACGCCACAGCCCGACGTGTCGGGCAGTTCGAACTTGCAAATACAGGAACCTTATTCCTCGATGAAATCGGCGATCTCAGCCCGATTACACAAGCCAAGCTCTTGCGCGTCATTCAAGAACGAGAGTTTACGAGAATCGGCGGAGTGCAACCGATTAAGGTCGATGTCCGCATCGTCGCGGCAACGAACAAAAACCTCGATGACCTCGTCCGAAAGGGGTTGTTCCGAGAAGATCTGTACTATCGCATCAATGTGATCTCACTCTATCTACCTCCTCTTCGTGAACGAACCGAAGACATCCCCCTCATCGCCAACCATTTTTTGGAGAAACGGTTGGAAGAAGCACAGCGTCCTCCTATTGAATTTGGGAAAGAGGCACTGGAACTTCTAACCCGTTATCCCTGGCCTGGTAATGTGCGTGAGCTTGAAAACTTTATCGAGCAGGCATTTATCTGGTCTCAACATGCGACAGAAATTACCCCGGAGCATTTACCAACTTCGATGAAAAGTACTTCACGTTCGCCATCACTCCGCGACGACACCCTGGCCGGTCGAATGTCGCTCGAGAAAGCCGTGATGGAATTTGAGCGAGAAATCATTCTCGATGCCTTGAAGCGAACTAATTATGTCCAGACCCATGCTGCGAATCTACTGGGGATCAGCCGCCGAATGCTGAAGTATCGGATGGATACACTCGGTATCGGGCGGCCTGATAATTCAACTACTCAGGATTCCGAACTTCACACGCAAGAATGACACACTCGTCAACAAGAATGCCACAGCCGCACCTCATTGATATGTGAAGAATATTCATAAACTTAGCTTGTATGCGTATATGTAGCATTACTAACACTGCGAACTACTACATATACGTATTAATTGTAACTTATTGATAAGGAACACTTTTTGCTTAATTCTGGTCGTGACGGTCCTAGTATAGATCGCATGACGACTTCTGCACCATCTCCCACAAGACCCACTATTCTCATCATTGATGATGAGGTAGGCCCGCGAGACGCATTGAAAGTTGTTCTTGGTCCATTTTGTACCATTCACTGTGCTGAGAATGCCCGGACGGCACTTGAGCTGCTCAGACAGCAATCGATTGACCTGATTACTCTCGATCAAAAACTGCCGGATCGCCCCGGCCTCGAGCTCCTCCAAGAAATCAAGCTCGATTATCCCGATATAGAAGTGGTAATTGTCACTGGATACGGAAGTTTGAAATCAGCCATGGAAGGCATTCGCCACGGTGCGGCAGGTTACCTCCTGAAACCGTTTAATACCCACGAACTGACCACGCTCATTCAGCAGACAATCGAGAAGAAACGGCGGCTAGATTTTCTTCGGCGGTACCTCCGTAACTCACCGGAACTTTGGAGATCTCCGGAACAAAGCACCCATGCCTGGCAAACCCTCCAAGCCGACTACTTTTCCCTGTCTCCAAGCCATGAGCCCGTTGCGGTGATCTCCTCGCAGGACGAGATGAGGCTGCTTCCGCTGTTCTCCGACATCCTCGAGGCGACTGACCGTCAATTATTGAATCACTCGAGTCGTGTGAGTTTCTATGCCACATTGATGGCGGCTCGACTCAATCTTTCTCTCGCTGACCAAAAGGCCTTGGCTCTGGGAGCCTTTCTCCACGATATTGGTAAAACAAGCCTCCCTCACTATCGGTTTTCTGACGATCAAGTTCTTCCATCACGAGAACCTGTCTTGTGCCGAGAACATCCTGGCAACGGGGCTCGAATGATTGAGTCCTTGGGGCTCCCAGCTGAAGTCGGACAGATTATCGCTGCTCATCACGAGCGGTGGGATGGACAAGGATATCCCCTGGGACTTCAGGGTGCAGAGATTCCGCGCTTGGCTCACATTGTCGGTATGGCTCAGCTGTTTGACCATTTGACGGCAGATGCTCCAGGACGCTCTCCCCTTTCCATGGAACAAGCCATTCAACGGATTGCAGACCCGTCGCTGATGCAGTTCGACCCACAGCTGCTGGAACTGTTCATCGACGTCGTCAAAGAATCGACCGCTTCCATCCCAACCATGACCGCCGTTCCAGCTGCCTAGGCTCAGGACTCATTCTTTGAGGTAGAAGATGACGGTTGCGGCGATGCAGATTGCCGAGAAAAATGTGTGTGCGCAGCGATCATAGCGCATGGCAATGCGACGCCAGTCCTTGATGCGCCCGAACATGATCTCGATCTTATGCCGCTGCGTGTACAGGGTTTTGCTATAGCGAGGCTTTTTCTTGCGATTCTTGCGTGGCGGAATGCAGGGCGTCATGCCCTTTTGTTTTAAGGCTGTGCGGAACCAATCGGCGTCGTAGCCACGGTCGGCAATCAGGTAGCTGGTGGTTGGTAAGGAAGGCAGCAGCCGCTTGGCGCCAGTGTAATCGCTCATCTGCCCTTCCGAGAGCAGTAGGAGGAGAGGGCGGCCTTGTTCGTCGCAAACCGCGTGCAGCTTTGAGGTCAGACCACCTTTCGTGCGGCCAATGCACCTGGGAACCGCCCCTTTTTGAGCAGGCTGGCCGCAGTTCGGTGCGCTTTCAGATATGTGGCATCAATCATCAGGCCTTGCCTGGGGTCGGCGCTCTTCGCGAGCTCTCGGAAGATCACGTTAAAAATCCCGGCCCGGCTCCAGCGCACAAACCGATTGTACCGTGTCTTGTGCGGCCCATACACCGCAGGCGCATCCTTCCACCGCAATCCGTTTTTGATCACATATAGAATCCCACTGATCACGCGCCGGTCGTCCACGCGCTTGACACCGTGCGGCGTCGGGAAATACGGCACCATCCGGCTCATTTGCGTCCGGCTCAACATGAACACATCACTCATGGCCACCTCCAGCCATAGTGAATCACATCCACTATCTGTAGGGAATCCTCAAAATTAATGAGTCCTGAGCCTAACAGGTTGTCGTCAAACGATAGACCGACCCCGATCTAGAATTTCGTCTACGAGCCAGAACATCCCTCAAAGCTGTTCAGAAAGGCCGCCGGTCGCGAAAGAGCGATGCGTCTTCCTCTCCATATGTGGAACCTCTGATCGCCGCGAGCATGCCGCCAGCGGCCTTTTGAATAACCTGCGAGGCTACTCTTGTGCTCCGGCAATCAACTCCGCAGCTGTCGCCCGCGTCTTCTGAGTCACCCGCTCACCGCCAAGCATGCGGGCAATTTCGCTCTCTCGACTGGCGCCGACTAAGGCACGCACCTTGGCTACCGTCCGTCCCTTGACCTCGGACTTTTCAACGCAGAAATGGTGGTCGGCCTGAGAGGCAACTTGCGGGAGATGGGTGATACACAACACTTGATGATAGTGCCCCAAGGCGCGCAAACGCTTACCGATCGTAGCTGCTACGGCTCCTCCAACTCCCGTATCAATCTCATCAAAAATGAGCACCGGCACCCGATCCACATCTGCAAGCACCGTTTTCAGCGCCAACATAACCCGAGAGAGCTCCCCACCTGAGGCCACACGGGCCATTGGTTTGAGGGGCTCACCGCTATTCGTCGATAACAGAAACTCAACCCGATCAACCCCGTCCGGACCGTACTCGACGCCTGATTCCGCCGGCTCCACCTGAACAAGAAATCTCACGGGTCCCATCTTTAACGCCTCGAGGTCTTTTCCGACCAGTCTCGTCAACGAGGTGGCCGCCTCGGTTCGCTTTTCCGAAAGCTGGCGCGCCAATCCAGCAACAACTTGTTGGTGTTCGTGGATCAGACGATCGTGCTGATCAAGCTCACTGCTGGAGCGGCTGAGCCGCTCCAGCTCCTCCTTCACCCGGCTCTGCGTAGCGAGCACGGCCTCGATCGTCCCTCCATATTTCTTCTTCATCCTGTGGATGACCGCCAAACGATCCTCGATCGTCGTCAATCGGGATGGATCGGCATCCAGCCCTTCGACATACCCACGAAGGCCATCCGCGACTTCCTTCAAGAGCACTCTGGATTCTGAGACAAGCCCCGCTGTAGTTTTCATCTCCGGATCGAGCTGAGCCAGTTCCCCTATCGCTCGCTCGACCAACGCCAAACCAGCCAAAATCCCCTGCCCATCCCCCTGAAGCTGAGCTTGAGCCTCCGATCCCAGCTCTTCTAGACGACGAGACGATGCTAACCGTTTCCGCTCGGCTTGGAGCCCTTCTTCCTCTCCAAGACGACAGGCTGCTTGATCCAATTCTTGTTGCTGAAAGCTCAACACGTCGTGCTGCTGCATCCGCTGGTCGTTCGCAGCGGCCAACTCAGCACGCGTGCGACGGGCCCTGGCCCACGCTTGATGACTCGATTGGTATTGGCTCCGCAGATCCTGCAGACGCCCGAATGCGTCCAGCACCTCCAGCTGAGCTGAGCTGGAGAGCAACGACTGCTGATCATGTTGACCATGGATATCGATGAGCGTACCGGCAAACTCTTCCAACGTGTGCGCCGGGCTGAGAACTCCGTTCAGATAGACTCGGTTTCTCCCGGACCGGGCAATTGTGCGTCGGATGATGAGTTCACAATCGTTCGGACCAAGAAGTGCTTGAGCCCGAAGCCGAGGAAGGATGGAATGAGTGGGTGGTATCTCGAAAACCGCTTCGAGCTGCGCTTCATCCTCACCAAACCGGATTTGCTCACTTGAAACACGACCGCCCACGAGAAGCGCAACCGCGTCGATCAACAGGGACTTCCCTGTCCCAGTCTCTCCGGTCAGTACGGTAAACCCCGAGTCGATTTCCAGACTCAGTCGCTCAATGACGGCAAAATTCGTAATGCGCAGCTCAGTGAGCATGGCTGCGACGAGACGGCCTAGGCAGTCCCAGCATGTTGAGCGAGAAGTGAATCAATCATTTCCTTGAATTGACGCTTTGGCCTGGCCCCGACCAGCTTCTCAACAGGCTGACCATTCTTAAAAAACAGAATGGTCGGAATACTCATCACCTGGTACCGACCAGCAACCTCAGGATTCTCATCAGTGTTCAACTTGCGAACTTTCAGTTTCCCGGCGTATTCTTTGGCTAATTCATCGACGATGGGAGCCACCATCTGGCAGGGCCCGCACCATACGGCCCAAAAATCAACCATCACAAGCTCCGAAGCCTTCATGACTTCTGCATCCCATGTGGAATCTTCTACCTTCAAGGCATCACCAGCCACGTCTTCCCCTCCTTACAGAGTTAACATCACGCACATATCACAACCCGGTCATCGTACCCTACCAGTGTTTTTAGAGTCAAATACGGATCACCGCCCGGCTTGCACAGCGGGTCGAGTACCCGTGGTCTCGGAGACCTGTGGCGGCAATCCATAGGGTCCCCCCGGAGCCGGCCAAGGCAGTCCACGTTCTCCGTATACCAGCGGGTTCAACAACGTCCGCATGAGGACAGCTTCCGCGTTGCCCACACCGCCGACACCGGTAAAATTCAACATAAACCCGTACTGCTCACGATCGGGAAATTTGATGTAATGGAGCCCCAATGACCAGCACTTACATGGATTCTGATATAACGCGACGACGTCCAGTTCCGGGCTTCTGCCCTGTTTGACGTCATAATAGGCTTTGGCCCCGAATGTCCACCCCCAGGGGGTGCGGACCCCACCACCCATCGTTACAAATTGAATCTCTTTTGTCGGCGCAAACACTTCGTTGAAGGAGATGGGATTCCAAATGTCCCCACGCCTCACTCGATTGCCGTCCTTCGTATAGCGTTGCCCGACTTCAAAATACCAGTTGGTCCCCTCCTGAAATCGGAGATCCGTGTTGAATTGGCTGACAGTCAGCTGATACGGATCAAAAAATGCATCCATAGTCACGTACCGATTGATGGGAGGCCGCAGCGCCCAGGCTTGAGCGCCCTGACCAAAAATCGGAGTATCTAACTGTGACAGACTGCTCAGCGGAGGGAGATTGTTCCCGATCACGGCTCGCATCCAGATGTCGGAGAATTTCTTGCCCTGGATAGGTACCGTCGCCGGCTGGATTGGCTGCGTGAACGAGCCAAGAAAAGGGGCGACGCCCGGTGTAAACTCACGCGCCAACGTCTGCACGGCTCCGACATGGTAGCTCTGAGCGACAGTGAGATCCAGCCAGTTGAACGCCGTCCTGGTACCCGATTCCAACACACGACTCCGGAGCATATAGGTCACGAGATTCTTCTTGGGGAGATCGTCGGCTTGATCGATTTGGGCCAATGCCGATTGTCTGGTGCTGGGCACATATTCATACGTCACCGTCGGTTCTATCGTATGCAACAGACTGCCGCCATCAGCCAATGCAAAGCGGCGTGTGAGCTTCGAGGTGGCATCGACCCCCAGCCAAAAAGTTTCTCGATGTTGGGCGTCCTCCGACTGAGCCCCCCTCGTGTAATAGACCTCCCGGAACTTCGCCTGCGGGCGAATAGCCAGGAGATGTCCCAGGTGAATCGGCTCCGTCGCGATGCCTGGAACGAGATTGAATCGATTGAGGGAAAATCCATCCTCCCGGTAAAAATTGACGTAGTTCCCTTCCATGCCGTACTGAACCGGTGAATTGAACAGGGAGACATAGGGCAAGTTGTATCCGGCTTCAGGAAGGCGCTGGAAGGTATCTTTGCCGCCGGCCTGTAACGGCTGCAAATATAAACCCAAGAGATAGAGGTTGCCGTAGGGAAGCCGTTGGGAGAGTAACAGATTCGATTCAGCACTCGGCAGGGCTCGAAGGACGCCCGAGTTGCTCAACTGCTGATAAAAGTTCGGGTCGGTGACCAAATTAGCATTGGCCCGCAGCAACAAAGTGTTCGTAAGATATTGTGTATGGGTCCCGGTCACTGTTGCACGGGCTTGTTCGCCATTCTTCTCTCCGTCGGTTGCACCGGCCCCATCCGGGAGCTGGGTCTGCTGTAAATAACTCACGAACCATTTGCCGCGCGATCGACGGTCCAATATGTAGCGATATTCAAAATCAGACCCGTATCCCAATCGATTGTAGTAGGACGGGGAGATCGTCACATCCTGACTCGGACTGATCGCCCAGAAAAAGTGGGCCTGCGCACCAAAACCAAACCGACTGTTGTACTTCGGAGTAGGAATCAGAAACCCGGTTTGTCGTCTCGCCATCGGATACGAGAAGGTAGGAAGAGGAATCGTCGGCACGTCCAAGATGCAGAACCATCCGCCTTTAAAGGCCAACGTATCACCAATCGTCATATCCACATCCTTGAAACGAAACCGCCAAGCCGGCACCTCTCCTTCTCGGGCATCACAGTTGGTAAAGCTGCCGTCTTTCACACGATAGTGGTATTCGGACAACCGCTGTAGATATTGACCCGACACAAGCGCATTACGCGAAGGAATAAACAGCTCCCCGTGCGTGGCAATACCGGCCTCGGTATTGACATTCAACTCCAATCGCTCGGCTGTCACATCAGCTTGGACGTCGGTTAAGTGAACATGACCGATGGCCGTAAGAATCCCGGGTAGGGCTTGAATGGTGGCGTGGTCGGCGGTCAGCGTGATCCCTCCCTGACGAATGACCACGGCCCCGTTCGCTTCGTAGATTTCCTGTTCTTGTTGATAGTCGATCCGCTCCGCCGTGATGTCCAGAGGAGTAGAAGCCGAAGAAGATCCGGCACTTCCCCCTGGGTGATCGGCTGCGGAGACAGAAAGGGGTGAGAGCAGAAGCGTGAGGATGGTGAGCAGACCTCCTTGGCGAAGCCACGCGAGAGGATCCCCCATGCTAGCCGCGAATCGGAGACAGATCACAGCCACGTATTGCCGCTTTGATATCCCCGAGGAGCATAAGGGAGCCGGTGATGCAGATAAGATCACCTGGCATCGCCCGCCCTCTGGCAAGGGCCACCGCGTCCGTCGGAAGCATCGCCTCTTGCACCGGTCCCGCCCATTCATCCAGCACCGCACGGAGCTCGTGAACCGTGGCGGATCGCGCGAGGGCCGCTTGAGTCAAGACGATCTCTGAGACAACCGGCAAGAGTGGGGTGATAAATCCCCGGTGATCCTTGTCCCGCATCATGCCCCAGACAAGGATCATCCGTGAATCCGGGTGCTGGACGGCATAATCAGTAAGATACCGTGCAAGCACCGCTGCCGCAGCCGGGTTATGCGCTCCATCGAGCACCACATGGGGTGCTTCGTCGATCGTTTCCAAACGCCCTTCCCAAGAGACCGTCCGCAAACCTTCCAGGACCGCCCCCTCGTCCAGGGTCATTCCTCGTTGATCGGCTGCCTCCAGGAGCGCCAACGCGCAGGCGGCATTGTCCCATTGGTGGCGACCGACCAAACCGCACTCCACCCCCTCGATCACATGCGTGCCCCCTCGATACACCAGTCGCCCGTCGCGAGCCCGCTCCAGAGAGAATTCTCGACCAAGACGCCAGAGTGGTGCAGAGCGATCCTTGGCGAGACGGGACAAGACTTGTTCTGCCTCCTGCCCCATCCGGCCAATCACCACCGGCACGCAGGGCTTAATGATCCCACCTTTTTCAAAGGCAATGGCCTCTTCCGTCGTTCCCAAATACTCTTGATGGTCCATGCCGATCGTCGTAATCGCACAGGCCAGCGGCTGCTCGACCACATTGGTCGCATCAAACCGTCCCCCCAACCCAACCTCAAGAACGGCAACATCCACTGCTGATTCGGCAAAATGCAGAAAGGCGAGAGCCGTGGTCATCTCAAAAAACGTCGGATGCAGGTCATCCGCCAGCACCGCCCGCAATCGCGCGAGGAGCGCCTCGACCCGATCCTCTGGAATCATCTGACCGTTGACACGAATGCGTTCACGAAAGTCGACAAGGTGGGGGGACGTATACAGCCCGACACGTCGACCAGCACGGTGAAGGACCGCCGCTGCCATGGAAGCCGTGGATCCTTTGCCGTTCGTGCCCCCGACATGGAGGACCTGAAGCGACGACTGCGGACGACCCACTCGATCCAATAACACGCGCATCGTCTCCAGACCCAGCTTGATGCCGTGTTTCTGGAGACCATAGAGATATTCGATCACTGAGGCATCGCTCATCAGCAAGCCGGGAGGATACAGGAACCTAAAAATGATTTACGAGGGTACCGACCGTCTCCTTCAAACGCCGACGTTCAACGATCATGTCGATCATGCCGTGTTCGAGCAGAAATTCGGCACGCTGAAACTGGTCGGGTAATTGCTGCTTGATCGTTTGTTCGATCACGCGAGGGCCTGCAAACCCGATCAGAGCCTTGGGTTCCGCAATGATCACATCACCTAACATCGCCACGCTGGCCGTGACTCCGCCGAATGTCGGATCGGAAAGAATGGAGATGAACGGCAGCTTGGCCTCACCCAGCTTCGCCACGGACGTCGAGGTTTTGGCCATCTGCATCAATGAGAGAATGCCCTCTTGCATCCGGGCTCCACCCGATGCGGTTACCAGGATCACGGGCAGTTTCAGTTCCAACGCACGATCGATGGCACGACAGAGTTTTTCACCGACGACCGAACCCATACTCCCGCCCATAAAGCTGAAGTCGAACACACACAACACGATACGGCTTCCGTTCACCAATCCTTCTCCGATCACCAGGGCATCTTTGCGTCCGGTCTTGTCCTGATGAGCCTTCACCCGTTCACGATAGGGCTTGGTATCCTGAAACGCCAAGGGATCCTGCGCTTCCAATCCGGCATCCCATTCTTTGAACGTGCCAAGATCGATGAGTAACCCGATCCGTTCCGTCACGGAAATCGGAAAATGATACTCGCACTTCGGGCAGACCTTGTTGTTGCGGTCGACTTCCTTCCGATAGACGATCTCGCGGCAATGGTTGCACTTGAGCCACATTCCCTCGCTGCCTTTTGAGCGTGGAGGAGGAACGGAATCGTTGGGCTTCTCTTTTTTAAACCAAGCCATCACACCCTCTCATTTCCGAACCTATTCAGGGGAAACGTCACTGTGAGCCCACACCTCAACCGGATATCGCTTCCCATCACGTCGTCCGCCCGCTCACCATCAGCCAAACGAGCAAGCCGACTCCACACGCCGCAATAGAGACCGGTCCAGCTCGACCACACCGGGGTGCGGCCGAGGCCCCACCAGAGGACCACAGCACTCAAGGCCAGCAGCCGGCGCCGTCTTGACAGAGTCCGAGAACATCATGGCTCCTCGTAGGGATATCCCCCCGTCTCCGGAGTCATGCTGGAGTAAACCCAATCTCTTGCATGGTCGATTGTTGAACAGATGGACTGCCATAACCCCGTCGAGAATGGGGCCCATTGTAGCAAATCCGTTGGATAGAATCTCATCCGCCTCGAGCATGCATTTCCAAATGAGGATCTTCTCGGAGCTGATCGATACCGATCAGCCCGCTGGACCGGAGGCCGAGCCGCTCGAGGGCCTTTCGCTCCTCAGCTCCACGGTCACGACGAGCCATCCACACGGATCGAATCAGCTCTCGCATCTCCGCGGAACCGGCTCCCCGCCGAAGCGGTTTCCGTAGATCCACACCCGATGCAGCATACAAGCACACATACCAAATCCCGTCGGCGGTCACGCGGCTACGATCGCAATGCGCGCAGAAGGGCTGAGTCGTCGAGGGAATAATCCCAAAGATCGTCCCATCCGGCAAGCGAAATCGTTGGGCCGGGGCTGCGCCACGCCCTGGAATCGGGATGATCTGGCCGTACCACCGGCCTAAGAGATCGAGGATGCGGTCCTGCGACAACACCTTATCGGGATTCCACTCATTCGCGCCTCCGACATCCATATACTCGATAAACCGCACTTCAGCCTGGAAGTGTTTGGCAAACTCAATCAACGGAATTAGCTCATCGTCATTGAATCCACGAATCGCCACTGTGTCGAGCTTCAGATTCGGGAATCCCACCTTTCCGACCGATTCAATCCCCTCGACCACACGTGAAAATTCATCCCGTCTGGTCAATTGGCGAAATCGCTCCGGGCGGAGGGTATCAAGACTGACCGTAATCCGATCAAGCCCCGCTTCGTAGAGTTCTTGCGCCTGTTCTGCCAAGAGGATGCCGTTCGTCGTCAAGGCAACTTCAGTGATGCACCGATTTTGTCTGAGTAACCGGACCAGCCGAGCCAGGTCTCTTCGCAACAGCGGCTCCCCACCTGTCAGCCTGACCTTGTCGACGCCCAAGTCGGTGAAAGCGCCCACCAGCGTCGCCATTTCTTCAAAGCTTAAGATGTTCTCTCGCGGCAGCCAGACATACTCGGGCTCCGGCATGCAGTAACTGCAGCGAAGATTACAGCGATCCGTCACGGACAACCGCAGGCTGCCGAGCGGACGGCCAAAGGTGTCGACCACAGATGGAAGATCAGCACTGATAGATTCTGAACTCACCGGCTTCCTCTTCCCCTCGAAAGCTTTTTACCCCTCATCCCTCACACCTTACCCATTCCTATCCTACGGATGTTCCTCGACCCAGACTTCTCCCTCCGGCGTATGTTCCAGTTTCCAGATCGGCGTGATTTGTTTGAGTTCGTCGATGGCCCACCGACAGGCGGTGAACGCGTCGGCACGGTGCTCCGCCCCGGCGATGATGAGCACAATATTCTCCCCGATCGTGATGGCCCCATACCGATGGATAATCAACAACTCGAGAATGTCGAATTCTTTGAGAGCTCGTTCACGAATCTCCCGCAGCTTTTTCTGCGCCATCCCTTCATAGTGCTCAAACGTAATCCCATCGACATCTCTGCCGCGGGATCGATCACGCGCGATGCCCAAGAACGTGGCAATACCACCAATCCGTTTCGACCGGCTCTTGACGCGATCAAGCTCCTGATCAATAGAAAAATTCTCCCGCTGCACACGGACAAACTGGCTGTCGTCCAGCTCAGTATTCATTGAACTCCCTCCGGCAAAGGGCGGCAACAGCGCGATCTCGTCACCCTCACTGATCATCGTGTCTTCGTGCGCAATGTCCTGATTCACCGACACCAACACCTTCTTCTTCTGAATAAGCTCTCCGACTGCAGGGTGGCTGATCTCGATGGCACGGACTAGGTCCTTGACCAGCCGTCCATTCGCCACATTCAACGACAGAGAACCCTGATTCCCCGCCAGCAGTTTCATCATACCGAACAACTTGATCGTCACCATCATGGCGTAGCCTTGACCTCAGCCTTCCCTCGTATAGGTCCCCGACTTTCCGCCTGATTTCGACAGGAGACAGACCTCGCGAACACTCATTCCCCGATCGACCGCCTTACACATGTCATAAATGGTCAACGCCGCAACCGTCACGGCCGTCATGGCTTCCATTTCGACTCCCGTCGGTCCTGTCGTCTTGGCCGTGGCTGTAATGGTAATCGAACAGTGGCCTGCTGCATCCGGCTTCGGGTCTTCGTTGAAGGCAATGTCAACGCTGGTGAGCGCAATTGGATGACACATGGGAATCAGGTCCGGCGTCTTCTTCGCACCCATGACACCAGCGACCTGAGCGACGGCCAAGACATCGCCCTTGGCGATCTTGCCACGTTGAATCTTTTCAAGGGTTTCAGGAAGTAAGAAGACTGTGGCTTGAGCAGTAGCCAGCCGTTCAGTCGACTCCTTGGCACTGATGTCGACCATCCGAGCCCGACCAGATTCGTTGAAGTGGGTGAATTCAGCCATTTTTCTCGTTGAATCAGTATGTTGCAGTCAAGAGCTGGCGGAATTATAGGTGCCGCCAAAGAGGAAGGTCAAGGAAGGGAAGGTACAACACGGGCTGTCAGTTACCATTACGGTAAGGATTGAGGCCGGATACGTGTCGCCTCAATGGTCCCTGGACCAGAGAAAACGATGTTGCCCGCGGCATCGTGAATCTCTACCAAAATAGTTCCTTGCAGTTGTTCGCCGCCGCGGATCAATTGAAACTGATACCGAACCTTTTCCCGACCAATGACAACGCCTGGTGAAGTGGGGTGATCAGAAGTGCCTTGGTAGAGCAGGACGGTCGTGGCCTCAAATTTGTCATTCTTCGAACGGCGCCACTCCCCGTGACCGGAAGTGGCAAGCACGGGGCCAAGCGGAGACTGCGGGAGATAGAGTCGGCGTGACTCGACGAGATTGCCGTCTGCACCGAACGTCAAGAGGGTGGTCAACGGAGAAAGCGGTATCGTGGTTGACTGGGCAATCCCTTCCCACGAGCCGGTGGGCGTCCGATCTTCATGGGCAAATGCAGGGACTCCGACGAGCCCAGCCGTCAGAAGCCCAATCGCACACACCATCCTTTTCACGTGATGCAACTTCATAGTGACCTTCCTGGCTCACGAAAATTCTGCATTCTTAGCCACCCCGTTCCGATTCGTCAAGTCGGTCCCCGGTCAGGGTTGTTCTGACCAAGCACGGTTGGTCGGAGTGAGACACATCAGGCGCAATCGCCGACTCAGCCTGAGGTAACCCGTGATAAGAACAGCGCTCAATAACAGTCTCGATAGACTCCTGAACTCGCCTTGCTATACTTCACTTCAAAAAGGTCGAACAAGATCCATGAAGACACTTCTGATAAGCATCGCAGCGCTTGGAGTCGTCGCCATAGCTGGAAGCCTCTGGTGGTTGCACAACTCACTGGATGCTCAGGTCGCTTCCGCTATCCGCCGATATGGGCCTGAGATCACCGGTGTGCCCATCAGTCTCTCAAAAGCCACCATCAATCCCCTCGACGGTAAGGCGGCGTTGTATGGGCTGGTGGTCGGCAACCCTGATGGCTTCAAGACCAACCAGGCTCTGTCGCTCGACGAAATCAGCATGACGCTCGATATCAGGTCGTTGACGACCGACGTGATCCGGATCAAAGAGCTCACCCTTCTCAAACCGGCAATCACATACGAGTATGCCGCCGGCGGCAGTAACCTCGATGTACTACAACGCAACATCGAACGCGCCATCGGCCATCACAAGCAGAAGGCTCAGCCCTCGGAGTCAGGCAAGAAACTCATCATCGAACATCTGTACGTGAAGTCCGCAAGAGCCCACGTGAGTGCCGAACTGCTCAATGGCGACGCCGTCTCCGTGCCGATCCCCGACGTGCACCTCCAAGACATCGGCAGGAAATCAGACGGAGTCACCGCCGGAGAAGTCACCAAACAGATCCTCGGCTCGATCGTCCAGCAGGTCAGCACAGCCATGACAGCAGCTGGGATACATACCGCCACCAACACCATCCAGAAAGCGGTAGACTCCGCGACCCAGGCCATCAAGGGTCTCTTCAAGTAGCGGGGTGCTGGTCACATTTCGACTGATCCTGGGCCGTCATCCCCCTCTTTTTGCAGTCTAGAAAAACACGACCTGTTTCAGTACACTCTCCCGAAGCCTTCAGGTCTTATCTGAGAAGGAACGGGCTTCCGGACGACGACTTCACGATCTTGCCGCGAGGATTTCAATGGGATTTCTCAGCAAACTGCTCGACATGCCGTCGTTCAATGGCGCGACCAACGCGCTCCTCGTAGAGTTGGCCTTGCTTGAATTCACCGAGTCGCAACGGACACACCTGAAAGGCCGTGTGATTGAGCTCTACCGCACGCATCGAGCTTCAACTGAGTCGGTAGAAGTCACATTGGTGGAGCTGAATCAAACACCACGCTTCTTCCAATTGAACCTGGTGGCCCTTGCGATGAAGGACCTTGGATTGAAGCCGCCTCTCAAAAAGGAAAAATTGAAGCACATTCGTGATCCGTTCGATCCTACCCACGCGGATGGACGCGCACTGAACGCCGTCGCACGGCGATTGAAATGGCAACACGGGATCGAAATCTGGATTCGTGAAGAACCCATCAGTTTTGATTCCTGGTAACCTGCCATTCGCTTGACAGACTAATTGATCCACGGTTATTCTGCCCACACTTCCTCGTGTTGGTGACCACATACAGGAGACATTATGTCCATGTTTGCGTTCCGATCATGTGTTCTTGCCGTCCTGTTTGTTTCCATGCCTCTCCTCTTTGCATCATTCGGCCAGGCTGCTGAATTTAAGATGGGAGTCGTGGATCCGCAATCGGTGCTGGAAAAATCTAAGGCAGGGAAGCGAGCGCTTGAAGGGCTGAAAGAATATGTGTCGACCAGGCAGAAACTCCTGGGCAAAGATGAAGAAGAGCTCCGCAACACCGAGAAGCAGCTGAAGGAACAGGCCCCTAAGTGGACCGACACAGAGAAGAAGGAGAAGGAGGGGCAGTTCCGAACCAAGGTCCAGGACTTCCAGAAACGTGCGCAAGAATTCAATCTGGAGCTCCAGAAGAAGCAGAAGGAACTCGTCGATGAGTATATGAAGAAAATCTCCGCTGCGACACAAACGGTCGCTGAAAAAGGTGGAGTCGCACTCGTTGTCGATAAAGGCAGCGAGCAGACCGTCAAGATCGTGATCTATCACAAGGATGCGATTGATATCACGGAGCAGGTCATTAAGGAGTTTGATCGAGTCAACAAATAGCCCTGGGCATACAGGGCTTCGCTATTCAAGTGGGAAACCAGCTTCCCGCCACGCGCGAATTCCTCCATCCATTGAGAGCACATTCTGGTATCCCATCTGTTGCAGTGCATCAGCCGCCAAGGCTGATCGATAACCTCCCCCGCAATACAGCACGATAGAGTCCTGCTGATCGGGCACCACTGACTCGATATCCCGTTCGATAATTCCCTTCCCAAGATGCCTGGCGCCTTTGGCATGGTCTTGAGCAAACTCATGATCCTCACGGATATCAATGAAATGAAACTGCTCACCCCGGTCCAGACGGGTCTTCACCTCAGCCACGCTGCATTCTTTCACCCGCTGCTTCGCCTGATCGACGAGTTTCAAAAAACCTGGATTATGCTTCATGGTTCATGTCTCCCAATTAGCCTACAGTATCATGACGGTTCATGGCGAAATGGCCTGTATGTTTCATGTTTCGAGTTTCAGGTTTCAAGTGTGTAGGCAACGTGAGACCCGCGCTTCACGAGGCCCACATCACCGTTCGACAAGTTCTCGGCCCTGAGTGTTATCGAAGGGCGATCAACGAGCGCCATAGCCTAATTGCCTCGACATATCGACGGTTGTAGGAGAAGCGCTCATGAATCATGCGGGCTAAAACAGAGAGAGCTGCCTCTGACCTGGCCGGCAAAATGTTTCCGAGATGGGACTCATCCCATCGTCCGGAAATCCTGCTTTCCGCTTCGCAAGCTCAAAGAGCTGTGTGATCAAATTCCAATAAGGCCCCTGTCCGTCCTGTCTCTTAAAAAATCGGCCCTCTGTCAACGCTCCTCCTCTCACCTCACGGAGACGATTGGTGATCTTTGCAGTTCGTTCCGGGAAAGCCTCCGCGAGTCGATCGACAAACACCGACTCCACACTTCCCGACAATCTCAACAGACTATAGGTCGCGGTGCAGGCGCCGGCATGGGCTCCCCGTTCCAGCAAATCCGGAATATCCTCTTCATTCACAGCGGGAATAATCGGGGCAATCGATAGGCCGGTCGGAATACCGGCTGCCGCCAGCAGGCTCATCGCAGCCAACCGCTTGGTAATCGATGGGGCTTGTGGTTCGAGCTTGCGGGCCACCTCGTCGGACGAAAAGGGAATACTGAAGTACACCAGCACCCAGGCCTCTCGTTGCAATCGACGAAGCACATCAAGATCGCGCAGCACCAGTGCTCCTTTCGTGATGATTGCGACCGGATTTCGATACTCGGCACACACTTCCAGACAGGCGCGGGTTAATCCATGACTGGCTTCGAGCGGCTGATAGCAGTCCGTGTTTCCGGAAAATACAATCAGCTCTCCCTTCCATGAAGGCTTCTCGAAGGCTTGCCGAAGTAACCGTGGCGCATCCTGCTTGACGACAAGCTTACTCTCAAAATCGGTTCCAGCACCAAATCCCCAATACTCATGGGATGGACGGGCATAACAATAGGCGCAGGCATGAAAGCAGCCGCGATAGGGATTCACACTCCACCGAAACGGCAAATCAGGACTGTCGTTCCGACTGAGAATCTCCCGGCTATCGTCCGTATAGAGCATCAGCTTGGCTACACTCGCCGGCTCAAGGAGGTCCCGATGCCGAGACTCAAAGGGGTTGGGAGGATTAGAGATCCGACGCATCGCGCCTATCCTCTCCCCCATGCCCGATTGATGTCAAACGTCAGCGTGGCGAGAAGAGCCCGATGCGGCACCTTGGCCGTTTCGTTGACACTCGGAAACCGAGCCCGTATTATTCACGACTCTTTGTGGTGAAATGGCCTGTACGTTTCATGTTTCGAGTTTCAGGTTTTAAGTTTTTTGGGGGCAATGCGAGACTCGCGCTTCGTGCGCGCGTCACGAACGACGAGCTTTGAAAGGATAGCCTGTGCACGATCTGAAACAGCTCCGTGACAATCTCGACCACATCCGCACCACTCTGGGACGACGCGGACACGACGTCCAGTGGAATGACATCCAACAGTTAAGCGAGCAACGACGAACGATCACCACGCAGGTTGAGCAACTCCGATTCGAGCTCAATAATGGTTCTGAAGAAGTGGCCCGCCTACGCCGAGCCAAAGAACCGGCTGAAGCCGCCATGGCCGCCATGAAGCAGGTGGGAGACCGGATCAAAGAGGCCGAAGGCACGTTGCGAACGGTCGAGGAGGCGCTGAGCGATGTCGCCCTCCGCATCCCCAACCTCCCCCATGCCTCCGTCCCGGTGGGGGCTGATGCATCAGAAAATGTTGAAGTGCGTCGATGGGGAACCATCCCGTCGTTTTCCTATTCCCCCAAACCCCATTGGGAAATCGGAGAGAGCCTCGGCATCTTGGATTTTGATCGAGCCGCAAAGATTGCCGGAGCCAGATTTTCCGTCATGAGTGGCGCCGGAGCCAGACTCGAGCGCGCATTGAT
This sequence comes from Nitrospira sp., assembly GCA_019636945.1. Taxonomy (GTDB): domain Bacteria; phylum Nitrospirota; class Nitrospiria; order Nitrospirales; family Nitrospiraceae; genus Nitrospira_D. Next base: position 39,684 of record JAHBWO010000018.1, read on the forward strand.
CAACTATATGCTTGATCGACATACAACCCACCATGGTTACCGTGAGGTGATCACGCCTCTCATGGTGAATCGATCGACGATGACAGGCACCGGTCAGCTTCCCAAATTTGAAGAAGATCTCTTCCGTCTGAAAGACGAAGACTACTTCCTCATCCCCACCGCGGAAGTGCCGGTCACCAATCTGCACCGTGAAGAGATCCTGAGCGGAGACCGTTTACCGCTGCGGTACACCGCCTATACCCCCTGCTTTCGGCGAGAGGCGGGATCCTACGGAAAAGACACCAGAGGTCTCATACGACTCCACCAATTCAACAAGGTTGAACTCGTTGCGTTCACCACACCCGATCGGTCCTATGAGGAGCTTGAGCGACTGACAGGACACGCAGAATCGATCTTGCAGGACTTGAATCTTCCCTATCGTGTCATGGCCCTCTGCTCCGGAGACATGGGATTTTCTGCCGCCAAGACCTATGACCTTGAAGTGTGGCTCCCGTCTCAACAGCAGTATCGCGAGATTTCGTCCTGCAGCAATTTCGAATCGTTTCAGGCCAGACGCGCGAGTATCAAATATCGACCGACCGGCGGAAAAAAAGACGCGAAGACCGACTTTGTCCATACGCTCAACGGGTCCGGCCTGGCCGTTGGACGAACCGTCGTGGCGATCCTGGAAAACTTTCAACAGCCTGACGGATCGGTTGATATTCCACCGGTGTTACGGCCGTATATGAGAGGGGTGGAAAGAATCACCAAAGAATGAATCTCTCCCCGCCGCGTTTCCGTTAGAGTACCCGAAATCTGCACCGACCACCCTGGACAATTTTGAATTTTTCACACCTTGAATTGCGAGTCCAACTCGTGTACAACCGCCCTCCGCTAAGCGAGAGGAGTACAACAAAGGAGCTGAAATGGGAGCACAGTGGTCACTGAGTCAAGAAGAAGAAGACATGCATCGCCAGAGTTTGTTTCGAAAGGCGAGAAAAGGCGACGAGAAAGCCAAGCAAGAGTTACAAGAAGTCTATGGCGTGCGGTTATGGGCGGAGCATGAACGGGCAGAGTTGGTGTACGACAATCCCCGCTACAATGCCAAACGTGGTAGCCAGAAGTCTTGACCATCTGGATTAGGCTAAACAGTACCTCCCCGAGAAAAACCAAGAACCCCTTCGTGAATACTGGCCAATTGCCTTTGGCTGGAATGGCCCCTGTTCACGAATGGCTGTTTACCAGGCCAGCGGAACGCCACAGACTGTGCGATCTGGCACCTGTCTGAGGTCCGAGCAGCCGAACGTGCCGGTCTTGGAAATCCAGAAACCGCAGTCCTCTAACCCTGCTAAGAACTTCGCCCGTGGTATTACCGTCCACTACCGTCGTTTACCGCTTCGTTGTCCCCCCGAATATCCTCTCATCTTTCCCGCCACTAGGAAGTCTTCGTACTCGACAGCGGATCAAACAACGCTCCTGCCGAACAGTCACTAGAACAGATGGTCCTAACCGCCTCGATCTTAATGGGATACAGGTGTATCCTTCTGACCTTAAGACGGAAGTGCACGGAAGACAACTATTACGGGAACTCATTTGAATGCCTAAACATTACTTCCTATCTCGCGTCCAAGGGTCGGGAACCACAACGGATGCTTTCCGGCCCGTTGTCGCCAATTTAGGGCCTTACTCGATGCTCGATCTTAGACCCGATGCAACTCGTATTGATGGATGGTGTTTTGTGTCCGTTAAGAGCCCTATCACGCAACCTAACTCTGTACAGATTTATTTAGGTGACAACCCACACATGCCTCTACCAAATGACACAATAGAGAGAATAAAAGTGGCGCTAAGCGTAGATTTCCAAAGTACAAATCTTGCCGAGATTCTTGCAGAAATCCTTCTATTTCGGCTCATGCCCGGCCGTGGTCTGAGACCTGGAACCGATGGCAGCTACAGAATATTTCTAGGCGAACTCCTATGGGAAGCCACAGAGTCTGAGGCTTATGAATTTGTTGGTCGCCTTCGAGAGCCGGCATCCTCAAAACTTTCCCCAATCTCTCCTCGCCACCAACTAACGATCTTCGACCAGCCCTTCGGGAAGCACTAGGCATCATTGCAGGTCTAGTTGACCATGGGCAACAGGGATGGCTTCTTAATGAACTAGACAAAGTTAAAAAGAACAAGAGCAGTCATCCTTTGGCTGTGCAGTATTCAATCGCCGAGGCGTTGCTGCATCAGCAGGACTTTATTCAATTGCACAGTTCGTCAGCAGCTCTCTGGATACTTATGCTTGCACATGATTTAGATGTGACGCGTTCTCACTTTAATGAGGTGCATTTAGGTAGACGCTTGAGCGACCCGAGCGACTGCGAACCATTGAAGTACGAGCTTTATGTAATGGCTTCATACCTACAATCTGGCACACTAATTAAAAAAACTGACTCGCATCGAACTGGTGAGTTTCGGATACAGCACTCTGGCGGTGATGTACACATTGAATGTAAGTATAAAAGCAAATCCAGCATGGGACCGCGGCGAGTACAACAGGCATTTGAGGTAGGCACTGAACAACTTGGTCTGCTCTTAGAAAAAGCAAATGAACGACTCCAGGTTCAAATAGATTGCAGGACCGATCCTACACTAGAAGATCTACCAACATTGCTAGAATGCGTCGGACAGGCCATAGGACAAGGAGTTGGCCCGACGGGAGTGCAAATACATGCCGGAGGGAAATTTCAGATTGATCTCGTCCAGAGCGAGACAGTTGCTAATGGATCTGTGTGCCAAGTACCAGCTGGGATGGATTACGCAACAACAGGACCAAGTGTCGTTAAAGCTGACTCTCAAGGCAACTTGCAACCCACTGTTACCTGGAGCATTGCTTGGCGGGTAGCGAAACCCAGTGGGTGGATTCGTAGTGTAGTGGATACGGTTCGCAAGGCAGCTGCTCAGGTTCCACCAGATACTCCGAATCTCGTATATGTGCATGTGCCACCAGGTAGGCTGGGTGTAGTACACACATGCATGGATTCAGTCTTTGAAGAAATAGCGCATCTCTTGTCGAATCCCCAAAGACACGCTCGCGTAAATGCAGTCGTACTCACAGGACGAGCGGATATTGAGAACTCTACTATTCCAAAATCCATAACGACTCGTTATGTCTATAAGACCATAGTCAATAAGTCGCCACGCTGCAGCTTACCGGCAGACTTCAAGATCTTCGGCCGTGATATCACAAGGAAACCTTCAACGCATTAAGTGTGATTGGCCTGGCAAAGTCGAGCAGAGGGAAGCTAAAAGTTCTTTCACCTTACCGTCCCAACATCGTCCAAGATTTCCACAACATTGTTGCTTGATCTATTTTCGATTATCGACCATCCTTTCGCGGATCCGAAACGAAATGCTTTTGAAATAAGATAGTTGCTGGTGCGATATCTATCCACAAATTCGCTACTTACATAAACCCTTTGCTGCCCGCACTCAGAAAATTAGAGGTTCATCTGAGCCCTCTAAGATCTTCACAGAGACAAAACCAATGGGCAGACCCTTTTACTGCCAGACGTCGTCCCATTCTGCCCTCGACGCGCTCTAAGCAAAGAATGAAGCCAGCACCAACCACAACACAACTTTGCGGAAAGGAATAGTCTCAGGGTTCAATGCGTTTGTCCTGCCAGACCAGCAACCCGGCCCGCGTATCAATGCTGACCAACAGCTCATGAGGGCTAAGGCAAGCAGCCGTCAATTAGGACATACAATGCCATTCCTTGAGACTCTGAGAGCGCTTTCGCATGATGCACATAATTGCAGACAAGAAGAGCGGTCTGTTTTAGCATCTTTTTCATGAACAACATTTTATCCATCGGCGTTCTACTTCTGACACTCCTCACGCTCATCATATTCTTGGCATCTTGTGTGATTACCCTTACTGATGGACAGGGCGCTCTGGTATTCGTTGCTTCTATCCCCGCCATGTCGATATTGCTGTTTTGCGCATTGATGTTCAGTCGAAAAGTACAAGCAATCAATCCCTCAATGTGGCGCATCGACTACTTCCCAAAAATTGTTTCAGCGTTCTTGATTGCATTCTTCATTTCCTTACTCGTACCAGGCCTACGAAAGCTCCCTGATACCTTCATGAACCTCGTTGGA
>JAHBWO010000180.1 GCA_019636945.1 Nitrospira sp.
GTGAAACCGATGGTGCAAGCGAGCGTCGAGGGCTATGCGCGCAAGCAGGGGGTGACGACGATCTCGCTGCAAGTGATGGATGATTCCAAGAATTATTCTCCTGAAGGGATGACCTGGTCACGAGAAGCCGAGCAGCGCTTGGAGAATATTCCTGACTTCATCCGTCCCATGGCGCGCAAAGAGGTGGAGCGGATGGCCAAGGAACGTGGGCTTGCGACCATCACGGCACAGGTGATGGATGACGCCAAAGACAAGTTCATGAAGTTCATGTAAGAACGGTTTCGTTCTCTTGGGAAGTGAAAGGCCTATCCTGGTCGTCTGGATAGGCCTTTCCGCTATGTGCGGTCATTCAGTCGACGGTTCGATAGCATGAAGTGGTGGGTTCCTCAACTGTCTGTCCTGCTGTTGACGGTTGCGCTCTCCTCCCTGGGCGGCAATATTTCTGCCCAACTCTCATCGGAACATCCGGCAGTTCCCGCTGCAGCCAGCCAAGGCCATAGCACACATGGTGAACCGGCTGGTGGTAAATGGGAAGGCTCGGTCCAAGGGGTAGCCTATTCAGAGTTTAACCATCGGCTTGCCGGTTTGGTTGTCCTGCTGTTTGGTCTGGCGGAATTGGGGCATGCGTTGCGGTATCAGGTCCCTGTCTGGACCCGTCTGGTACTACCATGCGCGCTCGGAGTCCTTGGGGCATATCTTGTGATCTGGAGTGACCATGAGGCTTGGCCGATCGGGTCACTCTCGTTCACACAGACTTTCTCCGGGCAGGATCTTGAAATTCTCCAGCATAAATTCTATGGAGTATTTTCGAGCGTCGCCGCAGTAAGTGAGACTCTGCGGCGGATCGGTGGGGCGAGGCATCCCGGGTGGGCAGTCCCCTTGCTCATCCTCGGATTTTTTGGCGCCCTGCTGCTTTTTGTCCATTCGCACGGGAATCATCCGGCGAATCACATCATTGAGTTGCACCATGCCTTTCTTGGTACTGTCGGGGTTGGTGCGGCGGTCTCGAGTGCCATGATGGCATGGGCATCCCACACTTCGGAGCAGACAATGAAAAGATGGGAAGTGGCGTGGGCGACTTGTGTGGTCGTCATCGGTCTTCAACTGCTTGTGTATTTTGAGTAGCCGCAATGCAATGCGGTCCTCTGAGCAACCCTCTCTTCGACCCCTCCGCTTGCTGCGCGTCTATTCCGGAGAGCACCCAATCGCTCGTCTTCAGAGACCGGTGAGATTTGACACCTTTCTGAGGCCTGTGCTACCTCTAACCATTCACAGGTCATTCGTGCTCTATCACACATCTCTAACCGGCCGAGAGGGTATGGCTGGATAGAGGAGGACACACATGGGTGGACATAGCCATTGGGCAACGATTAAGCGCCATAAGGGGGCTCAGGACGCCAAGCGTGGAAAGATCTTTACCAGAATTATTCGTGAGGTGACGATCGCTGCCCGTTCGGGAGGAGATCCAGACGGGAACCCACGGCTTCGTCTGGCCATTGCCAAGGCGAAGGAAGCCAACATGCCAGGCGATACCTTAAAGAAAGCGATTCAGCGCGGTACCGGGGAGCTGCCAGGCGTGACCTACGAGGAGTTTGCGTTGGAGGGCTATGGGCCTGGAGGAACCGCGCTGCTCTTAGACATTACAAGCGATAATCGGAATCGAACAGTGGCGGAGATCCGAAGTCTGTTGACCAAGAATCATGGCAACATGGCTGAGGCCGGTGCCGTCGCATGGCAGTTTCACAAGAAGGGGCTCCTGACGATCGAGGCGGGGAAGGTCGATGAGGATACTTTGCTCTCCTTGGCCCTCGATGCCGGAGCGGAAGACGTGAAAACCGGTGATAAATCGATTGAAATCATCACCGGACCACAAGAATTCGAAGCCGTCAAGAAAGCGTTGGCCGACGCAAAAGTTGAGACGACACTGGCAGAAATCACGTATGTGCCCCAGAATACCATCAGCCTCGAAGAAAAGTCGGCCGAACAGATGCTGAAATTGATGGAAATTCTGGATGAGCACGACGATGTGCAAAAGGTTCACGCAAACTTCGATATTCCGGATGACGTCATGGAAAAAGTGGCCGCGACGGCGGCGGGCTGATCCTCCGGTGGCTCTTGCCTGGCACTTGTCTTGGGATAACGAGACGAGATGATCGCCTTTCTCACGGGGCGGTTAGCAGTCAAAGCCCCGACCCATCTGACGATTGATGTGCAGGGGGTCGGGTACGAAGTTCATATTCCCCTCAGTACCTACTACTCGCTTCCAAACCTCGACGACAGTACGGCGCTGCATATTCATACGCATCTCCGGGAGGATGCGATCCAGCTGTTTGGCTTTCTCTCCCAGAGCGAGAAGGAGGCGTTTTTGCTGTTGACCAGCGTCTCCGGAATCGGCCCCAAATTGGCGCTCAGTGTGTTGTCGAGTTTATCGGTTTCCGATTTGGTGCATGCCATTCAGGCTGCGGATACCGAGAAGCTGGAGACTGTTCCGGGGATCGGCAAGAAGTCGGCCGGGCGTCTCGCGCTCGAACTCAAAGATAAGGTCGGTAAGATTCAAGGTATCCACCCCCGTTCTCCTGCGGCAGAGCCTGCGGAATTCGATGATCTCTTCGAGGATGCGTTATCCGCTCTGGTACACTTGGGCTACCGTGCTCAAGATGCCAAAGAAGCCTTAAAGCGGGTGACAAAAGCCGCATCAGGCTCGCTGGCACTAAAGGAACTGATTCGAGAAGGGCTCAAGGAGCTAGCAAGGGGGTGAAGACTTATGCGATCTCATGCGGGGACTGCTGCCAGGGTCATCCTGTACGGTGCGATGATGGGGACATCGTGTGCTCTTTTCTCTTCATCCGTGAGCCTTGCGGAGGAATCGACGGAGCCGAAAACGATCAGGATGACCTGCGGGAAGTGTCCGGACGGCTATGCCACGACCGGCGTCACTCAATCTCAGGATATTTGTAAAGATCAGGAAGGGATGCTCGTGCAATGCGTGCCACTTGGTGCGAACATGCTGGGAGTCTGTGGAGTTTGTCCTGAGGGGTATGCGGAGATCGGGAGTTCCTCGGTTCCTGCGCGTTGTGGAACCAATGATGGGGGACGGTTGACTCAGTGCCAACTGCGAAAGATGGAGACCACGTTCCCGGATGCCACTCAAGGATACAAGGCATGTCCTCCGGATTGTGGCGATACGGCAAAACCTGGCCAGGGGGCGATTCCGCCGCCTCCACTGTACCAACAGGTGCCAGATCATAAGTAACCGCTGATGCTCGGCTATGACTGAACGGCTTGTCACTAATCATGCAGCAGACGAAGAGCGAGGACTGGAAAATGTCCTGCGCCCCCAGACGCTTGAAGAGTATGTCGGTCAGGAGAAGATGAAGGAGTCCCTTCGGATTTGCATCGAAGCGGCTCGGCAGCGGGGAGAATCGCTTGACCACGCCATTTTTTACGGTCCGCCCGGTCTCGGTAAAACGACCATTGCGCATATCATTGCACGGGAAATGGGAGCGGCGTTGCGGTCAACCTCGGGGTTGGTGCTTGCTCATGCCGGCGACCTTGCCGCCGTTCTGACTAATCTCCAAGAACATGATGTGCTGTTCATCGATGAAATTCATCGCCTCCCTGCTTCTGTGGAGGAGGCGCTCTATCCAGCTATGGAGGACTTCCAACTGGATCTGGTGGTTGGACAAGGACCAGCTACCAGAACCGTGAAACTCGATCTTCCACCGTTTACACTGGTGGGAGCCACGACGAGGGCTGGTTCCCTCACCTCTCCCCTCCGTGATCGCTTCGGATTGGTCTATCGGCTGGAGTTTTACGAGCCTTCCGAGTTGGAGGCCATTGTGGTGAGGTCGGCAGGTGTCCTGGGGGTCGGCATTGATCGGGCCGGTGCAGCAGAAATCTCGCGGCGTGCGAGAGGAACCCCGCGGATCGTCAATCGGCTTATCAAGCGTATCAGGGATTATGCCCAAATTAAGGCTGATGGCCGTATCACTAAAGAGGTCGCGCAGGAGGGGCTGGCGTGGCTGGGGATTGACGAGGCCGGGTTCGACGACATGGACCGCAAAGTCCTCCTCACCATTATCGAGAAGTTCAACGGGGGGCCGGTTGGAGTGGAGTCCTTAGCGGCTGCGGTTCAAGAGGATAAGGGCACGATCGAGGATGTGTATGAACCCTATCTCATTCAGGCAGGTTTCTTGGACCGTACAGGGCGCGGCCGTCAGGTCACGAAGTTGGCGTACGACCATTTCAAGCGACCGTCGCATTTGCTGATGTAAGCCGGGCACGCTCCACTCTAAGCGCGTGTTTTCCGTGGGCATCAGCTGTTCTTGCAATAGTTTCCGCCGATCCTGTAGAATTCCCCACTTGTCTCAACGATCCCCGTCCCTCAAGGGGATGAGGAAGCCCTCCTGTGAACGGGTGCTTGAAACGAGACGCCGTATGCCCAAGGACATGCCAGAATATCGTAAGGAAATCGATAGGATCGATGATGAGATCATTCGGCTTCTGAACGAACGTTCAAAGAGTGTCATTGAAATCGGGCGATTGAAGAAAGAGAAGGATGCGGATGCCAACCTCCATACCGCTGGCCGGGAGGCTGAGATCATCCAACGGCTCACCAAACTCAATACCGGGCCATTCCCCAGCGAGGCCATTCGCTCTGTCTATCGGGAAATCATGTCAGCGTCGCTGTCGCTTGAGGCTCCCCAGAAGGTTGCCTATCTAGGACCGAGGGCAACCTTTACTCATATGGCCTGCATGCAGAAGTTCGGCTCATCCGTCCAGTATGTGCCGGTCCAAAGCATTAAAGAGGTCTTCAGCGAAGTGGAACGAGGCCGAGCTAATTTTGGCGTAGTGCCGATCGAGAACACGACGGAAGGTGTGGTCAATCATACGCTCGACATGTTTATCGATTCTAACTTGCGGATCTATGGAGAAATTCTTCAAGAGGTCTCTCATCATTTGCTGTCCAAATCAGGCCTCATGGAAGATGTGAAGAAAATTCAGTCGCATCCGCATGCCCTGGCTCAGTGCCGAAACTGGCTTGAGACCAATCTCCCCCACGTTCCTACGGTGGAGGTAGCGAGCACGGCCCGGGCCGCCGAGATGTGCGTCGATGATCAAGCCTCCGCCGCCATCGCGTCGGAGTTGGCTGGTCAGCTCTATGGCCTGAAAGTGATTAAGGCCCGGATCGAAGACAACCTGAATAACTTCACCCGTTTCCTGGTGCTGTCTCAAAAACCTTCCGAACAGACGGGGAAAGATAAGACGTCGTTGATGCTGTCGGTGAAGGATAAAGTCGGAGCTCTGTACGACTTGCTTCGTCCGTTCGCCTCCTATGGCATCAGTATGACAAAGATCGAATCACGTCCCTCCCAGCGGAAAGCCTGGGAGTATATTTTCTTTGTAGATGTCGAAGGACATATCAATGATGATCGAGTCAGCAAAGCCGTGGAGGAAGTGAAGGCCCGCTGTCTCTTCATGAAGATCTTGGGCTCCTACCCGGCACATAACTAAATTATGCCACTCCAGGTCCATCCTGATATCCGATCCCTCAGTCCGTACGTTCCCGGGAAGCCGATTGATGAGCTCCAGCGGGAGCTCGGCCTGACTCGCGTCATCAAGCTTGCCTCCAACGAGAATCCCCTGGGGCCTTCGCCAAAAGCCGTAGCGGCTCTCAGTGGCGCGCAGGATACGCTCCATCGCTATCCGGATGGAGGTGCCTATCAACTGCGCCGGGCGCTTGCTGATCGCTGGAAAGTGACTCAAGAACAGGTCATCCTCGGAAACGGGTCCGATGAGATCATCGGTTTGCTCGCCAGAACGTTTTTGGCTCCTGGCGATGAGGCCGTGATGGCCAATCACACGTTCGTGATCTACAAGATGGAGGTCACGGCCGTTCACGGAAGGCCGGTGATCGTTCCTCTCGTCAACTGGACTCACGACCTTGAGTCAATGGTTCAGGCGATTACGCCGCGAACGCGGTTGCTGTTTCTCTGCAATCCCAATAACCCAACCGGGACGATGGTGTCGGCGGACGCGGTCGAGCGCTTTATGGCACGAGTGCCGGACGACGTGATTGTGGTGTTCGACGAAGCCTATTACGAGTATGTCCGCCATCCTCAGTTTCCAGATGCGCTGGGCTATGTGAAACAGGGGCGGAGCGCGATTGTCCTGAGGACTTTCTCGAAGATTTATGGGCTGGCCGGATTGCGAATTGGGTATGGCATCAGTACTCCAGAAGTCATCGATTACTTGAATCGGGTTCGGCCTCCATTCAACGCCAATAGCCTCGCCCAGAAAGCCGCGCTGGCTGCTCTGGCCGATGACGATCATGTGGCGAAGAGCCGGGCGGTCAACGCCGCCGGGATCGAGCAGGTGGGGCAAGGGCTGCGAGCACTCGGACTCCTTCCGATTCCGACGGAAACCAATTTTCTCTACTTTGACGCCAAACAGGATGGACGTGGGGTGTTTGACGCACTCCTGCGAGAAGGCATTATTACGAGGCATATCGAGGGGACCATGCTGCGTGTCACCATCGGCCAACCCGAGGAAAATACTGCGTTCCTTCAGGCGCTCGGCAAGGTCTTGGGTGGCGGTAGATAAGAGTCGTAAGAGGGAATTATGATCATTGTATTGAAACCGGAAGCATCGGAGAGCGAAGTCGACCATATTATCGATCGACTGCGTGATCTTGGCCTGAAATCACAAATCTCGACGGGCCAGGAGCGCACCATCATCGGGGTCATCGGCGACGATCGTATCCTGCACAATCAGCCGTTGACGGCACTTCCCGGTGTCGAAAGCGTCCTGCCCATCCTGGCCCCTTGGAAGCTTGTCAGTCGCGAGTTCAAGAAAGAACCCACGATCATTGATGTCGGGGGAGTCAAAATCGGCGCCAAGAAAATCGCGATCATGGCTGGCCCCTGTGCAGTGGAGCGACTCGAGTTGACGGTTGGCATTGCCCATGAAGTCAAAGCTTCAGGCGCGACAATTTTGCGTGGTGGGGCCTATAAACCACGGACGTCTCCCTATTCGTTTCAAGGGCTGGGGCGGGAAGGGTTGGACTACCTTGTTGAGGCGAGAAAACAGACGGGTTTACCGGTGGTCAGTGAAATCTTGGATACTCGTGATATCGAGCTGTTTTTAGAAAAGGCGGATATCATCCAGATCGGCGCTCGGAACATGCAGAACTTCGAACTACTGAAGGAAGTCGGGGCCTATGACAAGCCCGTGCTCCTGAAGCGGGGGCTGTCGGCTACGATCAAAGAGTTTCTCTTGTCGGCTGAGTACATCATGTCTCGCGGTAATCAGAATGTGATGTTGTGCGAACGGGGTATCAGGACGTTCGAGACGCAATACCGGAACACCTTGGATCTGGCGGCCATTCCAACATTGAAAGAGCTTTCTCATCTTCCGGTCATCGTGGATCCCAGCCATGCCACAGGCAAGTGGGATCTCGTGGCGCCGATGTCCAAAGCAGCAGTCGCGGCCGGGGCGGATGGTCTGCTCATTGAGGTTCATTCCAACCCTGAATGCGCACTCTGTGACGGCGAAGAATCGATCAAGCCGTCGAAGTTCAAGGCGCTGATGGGAGATCTGAAGAATATCGCGAAAGCCGTGGGAAGAGAGTTGTAACATCTCAATGCCGGTCCATTTTAAACACGTCGCCATTATCGGGGTCGGGCTGATCGGTGGATCGCTCGGCATGATCCTCCGCA
>JAHBWO010000181.1 GCA_019636945.1 Nitrospira sp.
ACTTTCGGTTCAGGCACAGGCCCCGTGAAGGTGATTTTCCCTTGCACGGTCGCCCCATTGACCACGCTGCCTGACTCATACGCCAAGACCTCCGTTTGGAGCCCCACCGCTATGATCATCTCCGCACAGAGCGCGAGACCGAGCCCTGTTACCATGATTCGTTTCATCTCAATCCCTCCTGTACCCCTCATTGTTCGATGTCGGTTGCATGGTTGCGGGTGGATTGGCTGGATCCAATCTCTGTGGCAGCTCGAACAGAAATCGCGACTGTTCGGTAAAGATCAACCGGCGAAACTCCTCCGACCATTCCCCCTGCTTGCTCACCGTCTTCATCGGAAACCGCTGAACCTTGGTCACCCACCGATAGTATTGCCGAGTTTCCCCTGCTCCTGCAACTGTCACCTCGAACAACTCCGTCGGATATCCATTAAGCATCTCGTCTCCGACCAACTCGCGCGAGATTTCGCCGGGCATGTTCTCGCTCACCTCCAGCCGATAATCATCCGTGATCGGCTCCTCCACATACAGCCGTCGCTTGGACAAGATCAACCAGGCTATGCCGCGATCTACTCGAACGATGATCACGCTGGCCCCTCGCTGAGGGATGAAAAACTCAAATCGCCAGCGATCGTCCTTGGCGTTGACATGCGCTGTCACCACGGACTTCCCTCGCTTGACGATCCGATCACCGGAAAAGTCGAGCGCGGTGGCCGCCTCCGGAAGACTGCCGACCGCCATCGACAGCAGCCACACCAAGAATGCGCCGATCAATTTAGATACTGCTCGCAGATCCATCAGTTCTTTTACCGTATGGCTGAGCCTGGTCCAAGACATCGTTTACCGACGACAAACGAACGGGGGAACCCGGCTCCCACAAGCCGGCTTCCCCCGCCTACTACGTCTCCTCGTCGGTCTTCTACTTGGCCTTCGCCTTCATAGACACCGGGAGGGATTTTGCTGAGGACTTACCCTCGGCATGTTGTGTAGCCGGGGCTTTCCCACTCAGCGGAAGGATCGCACGACTGTCTCGGTCCAATACTTTTAACATGCCCCAATGTCCGGCATCGAGATAGCCCGGACGCTGGTTGAGCCAGAGATAGTCACCGGGAATCCCGTTCGGTCCGCCCGCTCCGCCGTTCAACCAAGCATTGAAGACTTCGGACCCACCGAATTCCATGGTGCTCACGAGGTCTGCTCCGTTGATGTACGGCTCATGTTTCCACTCATGGCCGGAGACGCTGAACAGTTGCACCTGTTCACTGAATGCGCCCAGGACATGAATGACAACCGGATCTCCGACATGCGCGGCAATCGTCGGGGTCACCGGCTGATCACCTGTCTTCACACAGGCGAACACTTCACTGTAGGCACAGCCCTTCTCGGTGCGGTAATCGGTCGGCTCCGACCGATAGTTCACCGCCGTCACGCCGGCCACCTTTTGGATGTACGGCATGAAGCTCGTGCCGGTAATATTGTCCTCGTCCTGGAACAGGAGCGCAAACGAGCGATAGTTCTGCCGTTTTTCGTTTCCTGACACAGTCCGATCGACCATCACATCCGCCCTCCACGAGCTCTTCTGGGCCAGGTCCTCGCCGGTCACCGGATCACGATACTGCGACCCCTTCGGCCCGATGATGACGGCACCAAAGAGTCCGTTCCGAGGATTCTCGATCACGTTCCCCCAGTCCTGAATCAGAGCCGAGTTCTCCCCAAACTCCGGATGGGCGTAGAACGTATAGGTCTTACTCTGGCCCGGCGCAACCGTCTGATCGCCGGGATTATTGCCGGCGTTGATGCCCATGGACTCCTTCGGATCAAACGCGAGGTTATCCACATGGAATCCTGCGCGGTCCTTGGCCATCTCATTCTTCAGATTGACCTTGATGCAGTCACCGACGTTGACGTGGAGCGTCAACGGGCTTGGCTCAAGGTTGCCCGACGCGACTTTGGTCTTTTCGCCTTCGAGCACATACATCTTCCCGCTTTCGTTCCCCAGTACCATTTTACGCTCCAAGTCGACTTCCATCGTCCCTGGCGTCCCCTTGTTGTAGCGGATCGCTTTGTCGATGGCCGAGACGTTGAAGCTCTTCACTGGTGCGTCCGCTGGACACACCGACTTAGCCGACTGCGGAATCTCACTGCGCCCTGGAAGCGGTTTGAGTGTCGCATCCGCCTTGTCCAGAACTCGGACAATTCCCCAGCTGCCTTCGACGAAGTGCGACGCCCGACCGCTATAGTACAGGTAGTCGCCCGCCATCTGTTGTGGTCCGCCGGCTGCCGGAATAGCCGCATCGTACCGTTCCCCGATCACCACGTGCAGCGAGCTGCGCGGGATGGAGTTCTTGCTATACCGCTCCATCGGGAACCAGTGACCGCTGATGTGCCAGGAGTGCACTTCGTTGGCCGATGTTTCCAGCAATCTGACCACCACTGGATCGCCCAGATAGGCCCTCAACATCAGCGTATCCGGATCTCCGTGGATCACACTGCTGAACAACTTCGAAGGATCCGGGTTGTTCGCCAAGCGGACAGACAAGGGCTCTACCCGCATGTTGTACCCACCACCGGTCGTGGCTTCACCTCCGTTCAAGAACTTCATCGGCGAAAGATTGAGTTTGGCCGGATAGACCGCCGACGGCGTCCCATCCACGGATATTGCGCCGACCCTTGCCTGTGGATTGTCGGCCGTAATCAATTCCGCCGCCCGAGGGTTGGAATCCATGACATGGGTCACGATCTCACGGAATGACCCCCTGATATGGGCGGACACCGGTTCGGTCGTGTGGATGTCCGCGACAGGGCCGCTCCTGATTTCCTTCCCCGTGACCGGATCATGGTAGGTCGATCGCGGCGGTTCCGTGATGAATGAAGCATACTGCCCATGTCCCCACGAATCGAGACCATACACATGGTCATGCCAGAACGTGGTGCCGAAGTCGGCGTCCACATACCAGCGCTCGCGGATCCACTCGACCGAGGCAATCTCACCCTTCTTATGAGCATGCAGCAACGGCCGCTCGAAAGTGATCGTATTGGCGTCGATCTTGCTGATACGGGCTGACTCGAATCCATTCACTTCATCCATTCCCACGCCCAACTCCGTCTTGACGTGGAACCTTGAGGCATCCTTGACCTTGATGCTGGTCGCCCCCTTGGCGGCATCGACCTCGATCGTCGTGTTCATCGGGACCGGCATACCCTTGCCTGGGTGCTCGTCCTTCAAGATCGTGAACGGACGGAGTGACATCTCATAGGAGAAGCCAATGATGGGTCCATCGGAGGCTTGCGTGTCGAACTGGAACATGTGCGGATGCAGGTTCGTCTTGCTGGAGAACCCTTGCCGCGTATCATCTTTCAGCTCACTCTTATAAACCACGTCAATACAGTCCTGCACGTTGCCACGAATGACCAGCGGAAACTGCTTCGCTCGATTCTTGCGGACCTCGGCTTCCTCCTCATGCAGCACATAAAGCAATCCGCCCGGATCGACGATCGCCGGTGTCTTGGCCGTCGCCCCCTTCAAGGTAATAGGCAAGGTGATCGCATGGATGTTGAACTTCTTGACCGGCGCGCCTTCCGGACAAAGACTCCATGGACCCTGCTCTCCAGGCTTGGCAGGCTCGGTTGAGTTACTGCCATCATCACGACGATGAATTGGCTCCAACCAGGGCGCCCCGCTGTGGCTCGGCGAGAACGGCACTCGTCTGCCGAGATGCGGCCGCAGCCACGGCCACGACAGCTTTCCGCTTCGCGGGTCGAAGAGGATCTCCTGGCGCTTGCCAGGCGTCGACGACTTGTAGTTCACCCATTCGTACGTCGTTTCAGGCTCACTCAGCGCTTTCATTCCGTCCCAAGCCCAGTCATTGACCGTCGAGTCGTAGGCCAGGGTCTGTTCCTTCTCTGTGTTCTTGTGCCCCGGCTTGCCCTGCGGCGGCACCTGCATCTCCACCCAATCCTTGATGGAGACCTTGGCTGGGTTGGCTTTCCAATCGGACTTGTCCTTGGTGATCTCGAATTTCTTACCACCGTACCAATCGACCATCGTCCCCACGAGCTTATCACTTGCGACACCAGTCCTCATACGGCCGACACGGTCGGGCAATTCAACCAACGGCTTCATCACATCCGTCTGGAACCCTGGTGCTTGCAGGGTGTTGTACACCCGCCAGAATCCCCACATACCCGTCACGTAGTGCTGCGGAATGTGGCAATGGAATACGAATTCTCCGGCCAACGCCTGCAGTCCTCCCGAACCGCCCTCGATCACCTGATCATAAATCTCCGTCGGCCCAATGGACTGCACGTCGAGACGATCAGAGGTGTCGCTAATGAGCGGGAACTTCACCGGACCATTACTGGAAGCAGCAAAATCCAGGTTGCTGTTCCCGGGCTGACGTGCCCAGCGAATGGACCCGCCATGGAGGTGATGCGAATGCACGATCTCTGAGCCACCCGCCATCCGGAACTTGGCCGGATCACCGAGATACGAACGCGGAATGGTCGTGGCCGGGTCACCGAATGTGTAGGACCCATAGGCCATAGACTCATCGCCATAGAACCCCATATGGGCTTGGAGTTCGATGCGTGTACCGTGCGGCTCACTCCGATAGTTCAACAGACGCGCTCCCGGTCGATACGAGTCGGTGTGAGGATCGCGCTGCGGCAACATCTCACCATTCTTGTTCAAAATCCTGAAGGCCTCATCGCCTGCCTCATGATAAAAGATCGCGAATTCACGAAAATCCGCCCCGTTCGGATCTTCGATCATGGCTTCCCAGCCGCTCGCCATCGGCTTTCCATCGAACGGACTGAGGTAGCGTGAGCCGCGTGGCTCAACGACCAACATACCGATCAATCCAAGATTGAATTGTTCACGTGAGGCATGTGACCGGAGAAACCGTGCGCCCTCTTGTGTGTCCGGCTTGATGTACCATTCAAAACTTTGCTGTTTCCCCACCGCCACGGTCGTATCCGGATTCGATGGGGTTGCCGGCTTGCCGGTGGATGCGACCACCATCGACGACCCGTTGATCACAAGGTTGGTCGGCTCATCGGCGATCTGGTTATGGAGGGTCAGCTTGAGACAATCGCCCTGATTCGCCCGGATGACGAGCGGTTGGATCACATCACCCTGCAGACCGTTCGACAGGGCGCCGGGATCGTTTTCCTTTTCCCGTGCTTCCTTGTTCGACGTCTCCTCGGCTCGTGCTTTATCCAGATTTTCGTTCAGGACATACATGTACCCTGGGAAGTAATCAAGAAACCGGCTCAGGGTGATTTCAATGTTGATCGCGGTGACGTGGTAGTCCTTGATGGGTGCAGTCGCCGGACAGCGCTGTCCGTTGGTGACCGAGACTTTGTCCGGATCATCCGCTACCAGCAACACGCCCTGTTGCATCATGTGGCTGTTGGCACTTGTGTCGTACCTTCCCTTCTTTCCGATGAATTCCTGCTGCCGCTTGATTTCGTCCATCATGCGGTCATGAAGGACTGCCCCGCCTTCACGATAGATCACCTTTTTCGCAGATGCCTGCTCCGCGCTGCCCTGGTGACCATTCTGTTCCGCAGCCCACGCCATCGATACTGCCAAAGGCACTATGAAGCTGGCTGCAATCCCCAATATCCTCGGCCATACATGCCCTCTTGAAATACCCATACGTTTAGCCTCCTCTCCCAGATCGGTGAAACACCCATGTTGCATACAAGAAAGACCAGCCATGTTGTCATAACCATTTATGAGTCCGATGGGGGCCCGCTCATCACGGAGGAAGCGAGAGGAGGCCAATCCTACCGTTCCCTCCCCCATCGGACAAATCAACATGCTGGGAGACACCGGCCTGTTTCCCTCCTTCCAACAACAGCAAGTCCCATTCCTGTTTTCGAGGCACGCCGAACCTAGATATTTAAATGAGATTACGCTGCGAACATTCCATCGGTCGATGATTCAATGGGATACGGACGCCCCCTAAAATCATCGGTGGTCACAAAACCCTGTAATCAGAAGGAGATAGTAGTGGTGTGCGAGAAGTAACCGAATGGGACAGCACCGCCCCATTCAAATTCGAACAAGATTACCTAGCTGTGTTTAGGGCGTGTCATCAGTTAAGCCATATGACCGAGGCCGCAAGATAGATGGCGCCGAGGAAGTTGGCGGCGCGTTTGTCGTATCTGGTGGCAATCGCGCGGTATTGCTTGAGTTTGGCAAAGAAATTCTCGATCAAATGTCTGGCCTTATACAGCTCCTGATCATATTCGCGCGGTTCCGTACGGTTTGATGTGAGCGGGATCACGATTTTGATGCCCGCGTTTGCCAGCAGGTCGAGGACTCGCACCTGCGCATCGTACGCTTTATCCCCCCCGCAATGCCTGAATGGTGTCAAGGAGAGTAGGGAGCAGCCGATCAACTCCTGCCAGATCGTGGGCTTGCCCAGCGCATCGCACGACGCATGGATTGTTGTCGTCAATCCGCCTTTTGAGCGCCCGATGCGTTCCGTTACCCTATCCCCCCCTTTTGCACCAGCTGAGTGCTGGTGGGCACGAAGAATGGTGGAATCAATCATCGCCTATTCTCGAGAACTCAAGACTTGATCTGTCAGACAGTGGCAGATTTCATCGAAAATCGTCTCCTCGGTTCAATCATTCCGACTCGTGCCATCCTTACAGCGGCCTACTGTATCACGGCCTGAGTTAAGGGGATTGTCGCGTTTGTGGCCCCATAGCTGAAACGGACAACGCTGAAAATGCAACAGCCGGGTTCACTCAAGAATCAGGCACTGTCTGAAAGATAAAACGCTAGTTTTTACACCTATTCGTTATCGGCCTCCTCCGCGAGTTGTTCAAAAATCCTCAGCCAAACGCCCCGTTGGCTCCAGCGGGTGTGGCGCGTAGGAATCACCCGGAAGTCTCCGAACCGCTCCGGCAGATCACGCCATGCGATCCCGGCGCGGTAACGATATAACACCGCTTCAACAAACCGCCTGTTCTCGTTGGCCGTCTCCCGGACATGGCCCGCACGGCCAGGCAGAACATCCTTGATCCGCTCCCCTGGTCATCACGTACCGCCTAGCACCGTGCCATCCGGAAGCCCCTCCCCGGGTCTATGAATAGGACATCACTCGCAGACGCGTTTGTGAATCCGGACCATTATCCCGCCGCTAACTGATGACACGTCCTAGGACGAGATGAAAAATCAGTTCGATATCAACTCGACACACTTTCGCGCAGACCTCGCGCCCTGGCATGATGCACTCGATGAGTAAATTCTTCTGCTGTCGTCCCTACTCATATAGATGCAGTCGAGCCGACCTCTGTGGTAGCTTGAGCCCATCTGGGTAAACCGCCTGATGACCAGTCATCAACGCCGAATACCTATCGCCCGTTTCTCCTAAGGGAACTCAGGGTCGGACTCTATATGCTGGGTTACCATACCTATTTCACGACACTCATTTCCTTTCTCCTCCTCATTGGAACTTCCACCGTCGTACAGGCAGAATCAAAACCTTCTCCGGAACTAGCTCGTCATCTCACTGTCATCGCAAACCTGTCCCAGCCTTCACCGATTGTGGCTATTCCAGCCGGTCCATTTTTGATCGGCAGTAAG
>JAHBWO010000182.1 GCA_019636945.1 Nitrospira sp.
GTATGATAACGTCCTTTATCATACTTATACATTTTATTCTGTCAAGCAAAACAATGATCTAGAAGAGTCAGTCCCTAGCTTAGTTGACACAGATTATCAGGTGTCATACACTTCATACACGTATAACATGTATGACGGAGGTGTGATGGTCTCCCTACGATTGGGGAAAAAACTGGAAGACCGCTTAGAACAGCTTGCCGAATGGACAGGCCGGACCAAGACCTATTACATCCGACTCCTGTTAGAAGAACATCTCGACGAATTGGAGGATCGCTATATCGCGGAACAGCGATTAGAAACGCCAGCCCCCCGGCTCAGCTCCGACGAGATGAGGCAGGAACTTGGCCTGGACCATTGAATATGACCGGCGCGTGCTCAAAGATCTGAAGCGGCTCGACCGGCAGGCTCAACAGGCCATTCTGGAGTATTTCGATGACCGAATTGCGCCCACTGAAGATCCCCGCGTGTTTGGCAAACCCTTGAAAGCCTCGTTCGCGGGTCTGTGGCGATATCGGATCGGCGATTATCGAGCCATCTGCCGGATCGAAGATAACCGAATGGTGGTCTTGGTGGTCCGGGTGGCCCATCGAAGCACGGTGTATGAGGACTGAATCTCTGAGCGGCCTGTTGATCGTCGACGACACGGGATCGACATGAATCGAGGGTGAACCCATGGGCGGTACCACCCGCAGTGGATCTCTCAACGATCTCGTGAAACGTGAACCACGGCGAATCTTGGGACGAGCCCTGTTGGAAGCCAATTGTGATGAAGCGCATGACCCAGCCTATCAAAAGGAGTTGGCCGCCTGGCAGCGGACCCTGCCCGATGGGTTGGAGCCCATCTCGTAACCGAAACCCCACACGTAGCTGGCCGTACAAGGAAGCACGGGCGTATGCACAACAGCGAAGATACCCAGACCACAGACCGTGACACCTGGTCAGGCAATCTCT
Source organism: Nitrospira sp. (assembly GCA_019636945.1). Taxonomy (GTDB): domain Bacteria; phylum Nitrospirota; class Nitrospiria; order Nitrospirales; family Nitrospiraceae; genus Nitrospira_D. The sequence goes on from JAHBWO010000182.1 coordinate 952, forward strand.
TTACTGATCTTGGGCTTGATGATGCGGATGCACTCTCTACCCGCACCGCCCTTGGCATTCAGGTGATGAAGACGATCAGGGGAAAGGGGTTGCGCCAACAAGAAGCCGGGAAACTGCTAGGCCTGAAGCAACCGGACGTCTCGGCCATCATGCGGGCCAAATTCCGTCGCTTCAGTCAAGAACGCCTGATCGGATTTCTCAACAAGCTGGAGCAGAAAGTCACGATTCACGTCAGCCGTCATCACCGAGGTGAGCCGTACCAACAGGTTATGGTCACGCGATGACGCCACACCCATGAAGCACGAAGGAGTCTGCGGGCGTCTCCTGGTGTGATCCGCTCAGTCTTGAACTTCAGGAATCCTCCCGCATCAGACTGAGAAAGGACTCTCCTGACGGTGTGCGGACGATTCACACAGACAGCACCCTCTGACGTAATTGCCGAACAGTTCCAGCTTCAGGACTCTCCCCCCTTTACGACCCGCTATAACATCGCTCCGTCACAATCCGTCGCGGCGATTCGGATCAACCCTGATTGCTCAACGCGAGCCTGTGTCATGCTCCGATGGGGATTGATCCCGTCTTGGGCGAAAGATTCCAAGATTGGAACACAATGCATCAATGCCAAGGCAGAAACCGTTGCCGAGAAACCCGCGTTTCGCGCGGCGTTCAAAAAGCGCCGGTGTCTCGTGATTGCCGATGGCTTCTACGAATGGCAGAGGCAAGGGACGCGCAAACAGCCAATGTGGATTGGCTTAAAGACGAAGAAACCGTTCGCCTTTGCCGGACTGTGGGAGCATTGGCAGCCGATTGAGGGAGCGGCCTTGGAAACCTGTACGATCATCACGACTGAGGCCAATGACTTCATGCAGCCGATTCATACCCGCATGCCTGTGATTCTCCCTCCGTCTTCGTACGATCACTGGCTCGATCCTGGATTTGCTGATGTCGCAGCGCTGAACTCGTTCTTGCGCCCCTGCCCCAGTGAAGACTTGATGACCTACCCGGTCAGCACGCTGGTCAACAATCCTCGACATGATGTGCGCCAGTGTCTTGAGCCGCTCGCGGGATAAGAGTAGAGTACCGTTCCCTTGTACACCTGGGAGAGCCAGACATGACGACCACCGTTGAGACCATTTCCACACCAGATCTGTCTACCTCGTACCGTCTACCGGTGTTCCTGGGACGGCTCCCTGCTGGTTTTCCCTCCCCTGCCGATGATTACATTGAAGGCAAACTTGATCTGAATCGCCATCTCATCAAACATCCCGCTGCGACCTTCTTTGTTCGCGTGACCGGCCACTCGATGACCGGAGCCGGAATCCATTCGGGAGACCTGCTCATCGTCGACCGTTCTTTAGAACCCACCGATGGTCAGGTGGTTGTGGCAGTGCTGGATGGAGAACTGACGGTCAAACGCCTCCAGAGATGCCAGGGAGTGACGAGGCTTCTGGCAGAAAATCCCGCCTATCGACCGATCGAGATCACGGAGCAACAGACCATCGAGATTTGGGGCGTGGTCACGAACGTGGTCCATCCTCTCTGAGACGAGTGATGCCTCCCCTCTTTGCTCTGGTGGACTGCAACAATTTCTACGTCTCCTGTGAACGAGTCTTTCAACCAAAACTCTATGGCATACCCGTCATTGTCCTCTCCAATAATGATGGGTGTGTCGTCGCTCGATCCAATGAAGCCAAAGCGCTCGGGATTGGCATGGGGGTCCCGGAGTTTCAGATCCGTCCTCTTCTTCGAACGCATCAGGTTCAGGTGTTTTCCTCCAACTATACCTTGTATGGCGACCTCTCGCAGCGAGTCATGGAGACGCTGGAGCAGTTCTGCCCTGATCTGGAACGCTATTCGATCGACGAAGCATTTCTCAGTCTGTCCGGCTTCACCGCTCGCAATCACACCGACTACGGCCGAACCATTCGCCGCACGGTGCAGCGATGGACCGGGATCCCGGTCTCGATTGGGATCGCGGAGACCAAGACTTTGGCGAAGCTGGCGAATCGCATCGCCAAGCGAAATTCTGATACCCGCGGAGTATTCGATCTTACGGTTTGTCCTGACCGTGATCGCTTACTGAGTCGAATTCCGGTCGAAGAGGTCTGGGGGATCGGACCGAACCATGCTCGGACATTGAGGGATCATGGCATCACCACCACCCTTCACTTGCGCCACGCGGACCATCGATGGATACGCAAACACCTTGGCATCGTCGGTCTGCGACTGGTGGAAGAATTAGGTGGTCGTTCCTGTTTGCCACTGGAGGACTGCCCGCTCCCCAAACAGAGCATCACCTGTTCCCGCTCATTCGGCACACCGATTACCACCCTCGTTGAAATGGAAGAAGCGGTCTCCGCCTATGTCTCCCGAGCGGCTGAGAAGCTGCGCCGCGAAGGACTCGCGGCCATGTGTCTCACAATCTTTCTCACGACCAACAGCTTCAAGGTCGGGCCACAATACAGCAATGCGTTGACCGGGAAGTTTCCTGTGGCCACCGATAGTACGCCGGAATTGATTCGCCTGACACTGCAGGGCATTCGACAGCTCTATCGAGAGGGGTATGAATATAAGAAAGCGGGAGTCCTGTTGACCGGGCTTGTCTCGGCCAGTCAGGTTCAAACCGATCTGTTTGATCAGCACGATCGGGTCCGGTCAAAGCAGCTGATGGTTGCCTTCGACCAGATCAATGATCGGTGGGGTGCTGGTACGTTGCGCTACGCGGCGACCGGGCTGCATCGCGTCTGGACGACGCAGTTTCATCGCCGCTCTCCTGCCTATACGACCAACTGGGACGAGTTGCCGCTTGTCCATGCGACATCATGAGGCACATCTTCGGTGCGCGTGGGGGGACTGCTCTACATCTCGCGGGGGATCCTTGACACCCACCTCAGTCAGTTCTCCTTTCCCATTCAGGTGAGTGTGCGTTTAGTCAGACTGCTGACCACCTTTCGTAGAGATCTAACCGATCAGATGCCCAGCACGTCGCCTGAACTCCGATCAGCTGCTAGGGATAGAATTTGTGAGTCTCTCATCTCCGCGAACGTTCCCGTCGTTCGCCGGCTATTCAGGGTATTCGAAGTCGCTGAGCCTTCTAGCCGCTGGCCTGTTCGAAGTAGTCTTTCACCGCCACCATGGCAAGACAGTCATCCTCGTTGTAGGTCAAGATCCGTTGCAGCGGTGCTTCGTCGGTGGGATTGGCAAGATATTGATTGTACCAGGCGATCGAGTTGGCTCCGGAGGGGTCCGGATCACGCCACCTGAAGCCGATTTGCTTGGCAATCTGTTTGATCCCATAGGAATAGGTCGGCCAGTCGGAGTATTTCACGATGAGATCGATATACAGGTCATACTCTTTGCGCTTATAGGTCTCCAGGACCGCTGGATCGAGATCATAGCGGTCCATCAGCTGCTTGAGCGTACTCCGCTCCTTGTGCGAGTAGACGTAGTAGACTTCCTCGCCGGCTGTGCGCAGGAACTCCCAAAAGGCTCGTACGGTCGCTTCTTCGTCGTCTGGTCGCTTGGCGAGGAAATACTGAAAGTCTGGCGCCCTCCCCTGTTCCTTGATCAACAACCCAAACAGATAGGTCACGCCGCGTGTCGGATCATCCTCGATGTCGAAATAGACTTCGCGCGTTCGCGTAGGAAAGGTGAAGCCCGGTCGAATCTCCGGCTTCCCGGCCAAGCGGACTCTGGCCCGCTCCTTCATGCGCAGCAATGAGTCTTTCCCCGTGCGTGGGATCTTCTTCGGCGGCTTCAAATACTGGCTCACATCCATGGCGGCAATCTCCTGGATCGTCGTAAGTCCGACCTCCTTGAGTCGAAACTTGACCTTCCCCACAAAAAACAGCCCGGTGGGATCCGCCTGTTCGGTGACCCAGCGTTCGCAGCGACGATGCCACTGGCACAGCTGGCAGTGACTCCCAAGTACGGGCTCGGAGGTGTTCTGTCCGGAGATCGATCGCTGTGCCTCGGTCAGCGCTTCCTGGAAGTCGTGCTCGAAGTCGGCGACCGGGAATGCTTCGAGCTGTTTCTCGACATTCACAATGCGCCCGATGGGGAGAGACGCGCCTTGAATCCGCGCTAACAACAGGCGGTAAAAGAGAATCTGGAATGCATAGTGACCTTTGAACTTCGTCCGTTTCCCAGCTCGCTCTTCCCAGCCCCTTCCGGCCTTGATGTCGATGGGTTCGTAGCCATAGGAGCCAAACCGTGAGGCAAGATCCCTCCGTTTGAGCAACAGATCAGGCCGCCCTACGAAAGAGCCGTCCACGAGGCAGCCTTGGTAGATGAGGTCCGCGCCTTCCTTCATCAGTCTCTGTGTCTCGACCCACGCTTCGTCGATTCCTAACTGACTGAGGTCTGAGACGGCCAGCTCGCCGAGCGTGCCGAGGTACTCCCGTTCGGTTTGAAGGCCCAGCTCCCACAGCAGCTTGACGAACGAGCCGACCTCGCTGCGATCCTTGGGATCCCCATTGGTATCGAGGTACACGCGATGCGCACACTTGGTGATGTTGTAGAGGGCTTGAGCGGTAATGCGCATGACTCTGTGAGCCTAGCGGAAGACGGTTTGAGTCGAATACCGGAGGATTGAGATTCTGTCAAGAGAGAGATGGGCACGTGGGAATTGGGGCGACCTGCCGTTGGTCCAGGCGCAGTCCTCTTATGGGAGGAGTAGGATGACGCTGCGATGAGACCGAATCATCATGGTAAGGACCGACCGTAGGTGACCGTCACTCGGTGGTCGCACGGTGTCATCCTGAGGATGCTGCTGCTTGGTCATCTCGCCGCGTCCCTTGCCCTTCCCCATGCCGGCGCTTGCGGGTTGGGTCAGTCGGTCGGCCCGCTGGAGGGACGTGACACACTGATCGCAACGGGCCCCTCCGATGACGAGGCGTTACTTCTTTCCGAGGATGGCGTCTTTCGCGGCCTTGACGACTCTGAATTTGACCACGCGTTTCGCAGGAATCTTGATTTCTTTGCCCGTTTGCGGATTGCGGCCAATGCGCGCCTTGCGGTTGGCAAGCTTGAGTTTTCCGAGACCAGGGACGGTAAAGACGTTCTTCGCCTCGCGATAGGCCAAGGCGGCGAACTCATCGAGAAGCTGCACCATCGCTCGTTTGGTGAGCCCAGATTTCTCAGCGAGATGCTCGGCGATCTGTGACTTGGTAAGGGGTTTCCCCATTGAAGGCTCCTTTTCATGTACGTGGTGAGCGATGGTTCTAGCGAGATGCGACAACGGTGTCAAGACGCGTTGCGCTCTGGAGTCAGGGCGGACACTCCTCACAGAGGGTCGAGCCAGATCGAACGAGACCGCATGCCAGGTACCGCACGGTCCACCTTCATCCTGATCCTTGTGTATTCACCTACACCGCGCGGGGCACTCGACATCCTCCCGCATGCAGCACCTCATTCGACTCAACTCAGTCGCGTCGCGATCGACGACTCCATCAAGACCTTCTCTAATCGCACCTGGCGACACAACCATCTGAGCACGACTCAACTGTCACACCTCCGCCTTTTTCAGGGTCGCCTTGGCTACGCCGCTCGATGCGTCTTCGGTCCGGGTTCCATGGTGATATCGAAGTGGCCACCGCAGGCGCGAACGATCTTCTGTAGGGTCCGAAGCTCATAGCGATCGTAGTCCGCGTTTTCATAGCGGCTGATGGCAGAGGCGGTGCTGCCGATGCGTTTGGCCAGCTGGGCTTGGGTCAATCCCGCTTCTTGCCGTAACCGAGACAATTGCTCCCCGATGGCCAGCTTCTGCGCTTCCTCTTCAAATCCCTGACGAAATTGTGAATCCGCAAGCTTCTTGTCCACCCACCCCTTGCCCGTTTTCGCAACCCTACGTTTCATGTTTCACTCTCCCTTCAAAGTCCTGCTTATAGGATTCAGCACGCTCGATTTCGCGTGTGGGTGTTTTGTCACCGCTTTTCCGAAACCCATGCGTCAAAATGAGTCGCCGACCGATGAAGAAGAAGCACAGGATGCGATCAGCGTCGACTTTAAACTCGAAAATCTGATCCGTTTCGGTCAAATGTTTGAACTTGCGTTCGTTCCAAATTTTCCCCGTATCTCCCATCCGAACGAAGAGCGCAGCAAATTTCTGCTGACTCCCTCGGGACAGCTGTTCAAGCCACGCTTCCGCAGGCGCCACTCCATTCGGAGCCACGTAGAACTCGATGCGCAGGATCGCACCGTCATAGACCAACCGGCTGGATGAGTTCGCCATATACCCTACAATGCAACATAGCATATATGCTACTACGTGGACAAGCGCGTGACGAGGAGGATCCCCCTTCTTTCCCTCGTGTCCGCGATTCGTTCGTAGGGCTGCTGACACACGAAGACCGGCATCGGTGTTGTGACGTGTGGTGCCTGTCCGGGTGCGTCCTCGGCCCTGGCTTTTCCCCGTCGAGCTGCGTCGATCACGCCAGTCCACTGTCATTCCTCCGCTGGGCGCCCACCGGTCCGCCAGGTCGCTTCGTCCTCGTTGTCTCCTTTGTCGTCGCTGTGTGACCTCCACGCCTGGTGAGAGGTCAGCACATCAACTCACATCAAAGGAGACAGTCAATGGCACCTCACGATCAACAACTCAAACCTCAGCCGGTCGAGAAGTTCACGTGCAGCAGT
>JAHBWO010000183.1 GCA_019636945.1 Nitrospira sp.
ATGCAGATCACAGGTTCCTGTGGCATAGGGGGAAATCTCGCCGTAGGAATAAAATCCGATCTGTTGTGTCCCGGGAGGAAGCACATCCAACGTGGCCTCCGTTTCCTCCTCGGTCCGCTCCCCGAGAACCAGTCGCCGTCCGACACAGCTAATCGCAACCGCGAGGGTACTGGAACATCCGTTGGCCGACAGTTTCGTTGATGTGGCGGCCTCCGAAGCGCCTTGAACTAATCGGTCGAAATTTGCCTTCATGAGCTGAGCCAGCGTTCCTTCTTGAATGTCGCCCGCGAAGGTGAGCGACTGGTCCCGTTCATTCACGGCTAAAATGGTCCTAACCAGACTCTTGGAGTCCGACTCGTTGGCACGCAGCGCGAGAGGGAATAAGAGCCCGGTTGCGGGGAGTCCAGCTGCCCGCTCACCAAGGTATTCCTTATACAGTTGGAGTGCAGGACGGCCATCAAGTTCATAGAGCACATTTCCTTTCGACTTGGTCACACGGCGCTCCGGTCCAAAGCGATCCCAGCCTCCTTTTGAGCCATGTCCGATTCGGATGTAATCGCCATAGAACCCAACCGCCGTCACAAAACCAGCCTGCGGATGCCCCCTGTGCAACACCCACGTCCGACGAAACCGATCTCCATCCCCAGCCAACCCTCCCGTGACGACGACCGATGATGACACCTGAGAGTTGAGGCCTCGCACGAGCTCGCTCCCATTCACCTGAAGCCCATCGGACAGGACAAAGATGCTCTTGAGTCGTGCATCGTTCAGTTGCCGAGCGATCTGCTGTCCGGCGGCAAACGAATCATCCGCCGACTGCACAGCGGCACTGGCCATCCGCATATCCGTGTGATCAAATCGCACGACCGCCGCACTCACGCTCTCGTCAAAAACTTGCGTGCCCAGAATTTCCCCCGCCGTGGAACAGCCGATGGCGAGAGAGTTTGGATAGTCGTGAAGCAACTCTACGATCGGACCATCGGCATCGAGCTGGCTTGACGACCCAAACAGCACCACGAGTGTTCGAGGCGAGTCGATCTTTGGCCGATGGCTGACTGACCAGCGCTTCTTCTGGTTGAATCCGAGCGTATGGACTTCCATTTCGCAACCTCCTGTGTTTCGCTGCACTACGCAGCGATGTGCCCTGCGCCTGAATCCTGATCCATCACCGAGCCGTCTATCATCTCTTCAGGAAACTGGACCGTAAACCAAAATCGCGACCCGGTTCCTGGTGCCGACTCCACCCCGATCGACCCGTGCATCATCTCGACGAGTCGTTTGGAGATCGCCAGACCGAGCCCCGTACCTCCATGTTTCCTCGTCGAAGACCCATCGACTTGAGAGAACTCCTGAAAAAGCGCCGCTTGAGCCTCCGGCGAAATACCGATCCCACTATCCTGAACCGCTATCCGGAACGATCCTGCCGAGCCGTTGCTGCGCTGCAGCGTCACGGATATCGTGCCGGTATCGGTGAATTTGATGGCATTCCCGATCAAGTTCGTCAGGACCTGGCGGAATCGATAGACATCCCCCACGACGTGGGTCTGGAGTCCCTCCTCCGCTCTATAGGAAAGCGTGAGCCCTTTGGCGTGAGCCCGCTCCAGAAATGACTCCACCATCTCCCTCATGACCGCAGCCAGGTCGAACGGATTACGTTCCAGCACGATCTTGCCTGCCTCAATCTTCGAAAAGTCGAGGATGTCATTGATGATGTGCAGAAGGTCGCCACCTGAACTGCGAATCTGGTCCACATAGCGCCGTTGCTTCTCGGTCAGTGAGGTATGCGAGAGCAGCTCCGCCATGCCCAGCACTCCATTCATCGGAGTCTTGATCTCATGACTCATGTTCGCTAGGAACTGAGATTTTGCTTTGCTTGCTGCTTCCGCTCGTTCTTTTTCCTGGTAGAGGTCACTCTGCACCGTTTCATTCACTCGCCAATAGACCAGGAGAGCTGCACATTCGGCCAAGATGAACCCACCGTGGATAAGGGCCCAGATCCAAGGATGGTGTTGAGCTTCAGAATGGTTGTACACCAGAGTCGGTGCGAGGGTTCCGATGAGCCCATGATCAACCACAACGGAGATGAGGGCCAGGAGAAAGGGCACCCAATCCTGGTACAAGACGATCACCGCCATCATCACAAAAAAATGAAAATGGGATTCGATATACCCACCGGACAAATGGACCAACAGCGTCGAAGCCAATATCAAACCACCTGTCGTCAACGCAGCACGAACCCGTGCACGTAGTGATGGAGTGAGGGCCAGAATGGCACAGACCGCCAACAGCCCCCCACCAGCAAGACCAAGCCAGACGTGTAGGCCGGTCATGAAGCTAAACAGGGGGACTCCCACAGCGTGACACCCTAAGAGCCAGACGATACCTCGGTGGCGTCTGCTCCACTCAACGGTCTCCAACGATTCGCCCCGTGGGAGGGCAGCCCAAAGTTGCTTGGCGTAACTCTCTGCAGTGAATGGTGTCACAGCCTGTCCTATCTCCCAACTTCCTGATACTGCAGACATTTCGGCAAACCAATACGGTACTTTTTCAGTCTGAAGAACAGGAAACTTGATGGGATCTAGGAAGAAAACGTCTGGAGCAACACTCGGCTTGGCTACCTAGCGAGTGTTCTGAGGCCTAGACCGTCAGCTTGAGCTGAGATCAAGGAGAGACTAGCAGTTATATATAACTTGGAAGAAACGGAGGCGCTAAACCCACGCCGGATTGAGACTCCCATTTGCATCTCGCCAATGTGGAGTCCACGCCAAGGCCACGAGCCTCACGGCAATGTTGGCCTTGGTCGGTTTCACGGAAATCGTGTCGAGCTTTTCATTCAGTGGGTCGGTGGCGGCAGCTAGAGCCTCGCTTTCTGACTTGAATTGTGTTTCAAGATCGGCTAGCTGCTGCTGAAGTGCCGCCACGTTTTCTTCGGCTGCGCCGACATCTTTTGACTCTTTTATCACCCGGCCGGCACTGCGAATGGCTGTCGTCGCCCGGCCAATATTGGTGGCACTGATGGTTTTTCGTCCCATAAAAGCCCCAAGGATCGAGGCCCCGACAGAGATCGCCGCTTGCATTTGACTGGAACGGGACTCGGCCTGTTGCTTTTCTTTCTGCAACTCAGCTCGTCTGATACGATCCTGCAGTGTGGCAATCTTCGGAGCGTATTTCTGGCGAAGAGACTCAGCCCCTTTGTCGCGCTGTTCTCGCCCGATCTGCTGCAACCGCACACGGAAATCCCGTTCAGACTCGCCGGGCTTGGAGACGTCTTTCGTACTGGGGCTTTTGAACAACTCGACCTTCTGTGTCCGGAAGAGCCACCCACCGAAGTCCTTGTCCCAATCCGTGTAACTCTTAACCTTCCCGGCACTGGCCGGAACGGAAAGGAATTGCGCACTATCTTGCGGCGACGATTCAAGATCACCTACCGCCACATCCGTTATTGTGGCCTTGTCCCAATCAACTGCGATCGCACCCTCTGTTATCGGGGCCAGTGCCGTTACATCTTGCATGGTATCGACACCGCTCTTGGAATCGAAAAAACGAATCTGTGACGCGCCCAACAACATCGGAGCATAGACTAATTCACTCCCATCTGGCTTGCTTCCACGCAACGGCACAAAATGCTGCGGCACATCCGGCGGCAGCATCGGTCGTGATGCCAGTGCTGAGGACTGAGTGCTGCGTGCTGAGTGTACGGTCCCGGACGTTTCACGTTTCACGTTTAACGTTTCACGTCTTACTGGGTCCATCAGCTGCTTGATCTGTGTTCTCGTTAACGGACCCCGGAGATAGGAGAGACACCAGCGTGTTTCAAAGACGACCGGTTCATCCTCATGGACGTTGTTCATCAGGAAAATCCGATTGCCAAGCCCCGCCAATGTTTGCTCCATACGGCCTCGATCAAACTTCTTTCCCGCACTACTCGAAGCCCCTTCCAATCCTTCCAAGACGCGGGCCTTATCCCGTTCCGTCTGCAAGCGTCCGATGAACCAGGTTCCCGTGTTGGCCAAGCCCTTATAGTCGAGATCGACGGGATTCTGCGTAGCCAGGACCACTCCGAGCCCGAATGCCCGCGCTTGCTTGAGCAACGTCATCAATGGCAGCTTGGAGGGAGGATTAGATACCGGCGGGAAATAGCCGAAGATCTCATCCATATAGAGGAGTGCACGCAGGCTGGTTGTGCCCGACTGCGCTCGCATCCATCCGACCATTTGGCTCAGCAACAACGTGACGAAAAACATCCGCTCGGCGTCGTTCAGATGGGCGATGGAGAAAATAGCCAAGCGAGGCTTACCGGCTGGGGTATACATCATCGATTGAATATCAAGCGCCTCGCCTTCGAGCCAGGCCTGGAAGCCAGGCGCGGCAAGTAGATTATTCAGCTTCATTGCAAGGGCAAAACGATCTTTCGACGGGAAAAAAGAGTCGACATCCATCACGCCGATCTTCGACACCGGCGGTGCTTGAATGGCCTGGATCAAAGCCGCCAGATCGAGATCTTGTCCTTTCCTCCAGGTCTGATCGAGGATCGTGGACAGGAGGATGTGTTCACGACTCTGGATGGGATCAGCCTCAAGTCCAAGCAAGCCAAGTAAACTTGTCACGGTCGTGCTGATCCGCTCGCGCAATAGTTCCGCATCGTCAAGTACATCGGCAGAGGGTGCGGAGAAGGATTTTAGGATGGAGACCGGCAATCCAGCGTTACTGCCTGGTGTGTACATCACCACATCCGCCGCATCTCGTAAACGCTGAATCCTGGCGCCGTCCTGTTGCCAACTTGCAAGACCTTTGGCCCATAACTCCGCTTGCGCCTGGGCATACTCGGCAGGAGCCAATCCCTTCTTGCGCGCATCATCTTCGTTGATCCATGGCTGGAAGTCTTCGCCTTTTAGGCTGGGAAACGTCAGCATCAGGTTCCCCAAGTCACCCTTCGGGTCGATGATGATGGCCGGAATATTGTCGATCGCCGCCTCTTCGAGGAGCGCCAGACAAAGGCCGGTCTTTCCGCTGCCGGTCATGCCGACGCAAACCGCGTGTGTCACCAGATCTTTCGAGTCGTACAGGAGCCATCCTGGTTTGGCCTGCTTCGTGGCGAGATCGTACGGCCGTCCCATATAAAAGACACCGAGCTTTTCGAAGTCTTCTGACGTCGGCGTGGTTGTCCCTGGAGGGGTTATGGATTTCTTGGTTTCCTTTTCAGTCTTGGCTCCAACCTCTGTTTTCTTTGCCTTCGGCATACCACTGTCTCCCTTCGCTCGACAGTCACGATAAAAGTGGACCGTATTTTAGTGAGCTCGCAGATGCGCTGCAAGCAGAAGTGAGGCATGCGACTGGGAAAAGGATTGTGATTGTGATTGGGATTGGGCTTGGCTTGCGACGGGCGACTGTACCTTACGCAGACCTATCGTGGCTTGAATCCACCTTCACCATTCTTTGAAAATGACAAACACCGCGCCGACCATCATGCCGAAGCCAACTAAATAGTTCCACTTCAGCGGTTCTTTTAGATACAGAACAGAAAACACGCAAAACACAACTAAGGTAATGACTTCTTGGATTGTCTTTAACTGAGCGGCCGTGAATTCATAGTGACCGATCCGATTGGCCGGCACTTGCAGACAGTACTCAAAAAACGCGATCCCCCAGCTCACCACGATCGCCATCCACAAGGGCGAGTCCTTATATTTCAAATGCCCATACCAGGCAAAGGTCATAAAGATATTCGAGATGGTCAGCAAGAGAATGGTCTGCATGGAAGATGTCCCTTATGCGGTAGTTAGTTGAGAACGTGAGACCTCTGGACCAAACATCCTGATAATCGACACCTCCATTGGCAATTATCATGATAATCGCCAACAATCCCGTCAGATTTCATGCCGAGCCTAATCTCCTTCGGCAACAAGAAGTTGTGAAGACGCCAAGTCCTTGCATTCAAAATGCCCATGCCGGGCATACGTCATGAAGGTGCTAGAGATGGTCAAGAGAGTAATGGCGTGCATGGGCCTTCTTGCTATTGATCAATCGAGGGAAATCACGTGTTCAGGCCTTCTTGAGCAATCCAGCTGACTCCGCTTTCGGAATGAGGAAGTTTACGAATGCAGAGCAGGAAACCAGCATGAACTTGGCTTCGTCGAATCCAACTTTGGCTTCTTCAAGGATCGCATGCCGAATTCCATCTTCGTCACTCGAATAGCCATACAGTTTCAAAAAGCCATCTTTCAGTGCCGGATGAAGTTCGGAAACACTGCCCAGCTTCTTGAGGGCTGCATCAAGTCCGCCACTCTCAACCCCAGAGATGCGTTTGGCAGCAGACTCTACAGCGCTTATGGCCTCCTTAGTCGAGTTGCGGTAATCAGGTTCCGGTCGCTTCCCAAGCAACTGAACAGAAGTCTGAAGATGTTCGACAACGCCACCAAGCCCAGCACGCTTGGCTGCCGCAACCGCATCTTCAATAGACTTCATTTCTATTTCGTTTGTAATCGGAGCCAATTGACCGTTAATGAATCTATAGCCAGATCGTTCGCGCGCGAGGACGTCGTTGGCAAGCTTCAGGATCTTGCTGGAAGTATCATATGTGTCAGAAATAAATTTGGCGTTTTGCGTGATAAATCCTAAGAGATTGTACACTTCATACCATTGAAATGCTTGATACCGGTTCCGGAGCCACTCCTTCCCCCTCAAGGAAATACATTTTGGCACACCATCAGTTGGAAGCTTAAAGAAATGCTCTGCACGGTGCTTTAGAGAGTACTGCCAAGCGCCATCTGAACCCTCAATATTGATAATGGTAAGGAGCAAGTTCCAAGTACTTACCCGAAGTGCCTCATTCATCGAACCAATCTGAAGTGGTATTACGCTTGTAATGCCAAGTCTTTCAGAGAATTTCATTGTCTCAGCTCCTCGATCCAAGCACAGCAACAATACCAGCTGCGGCTATTGGCACCATCAGCCACCACTCCCCCTTGTCCCTTTCCTCTCAGCGGGAGTGGGAGAGATGGATCGTTCGAGGGTGATCATTAATGCTTTTCGAATAGATTCTTATGAGACTTGCTGCTCTGCCCAGCTACGAACAGCTGCGACAACTGTGCTCGCTTGCTCGCGATCCAACGGTTCAGTCGAAATAAAATCGTATCGCAGCTCGACTGCGAAGGGACCTAGCGTATCAATCCCGTCACGTAGTGGGGGACTCGGGAGATTGTTCTCGGTGAGCAGGTCTATGAGACGTTGCAGATCATGAGTTTTGCGCTGTTCGATGCGGTGCTTGATCAGCACAGCCTTGAGACACTTTTCGACGGCTTGCTGGGCGTGAAAACCGACGACTTCGTCGTCTATTTCTGGATCGTCAGACAGCTTGCGGAACGCTCTGATGTCGCGATCAGCCAGC
>JAHBWO010000184.1 GCA_019636945.1 Nitrospira sp.
CTGTCTTGCCGCGGTAAACATCCATCTTCTGTGGCGTACCGTCGATCGTGACGAGATCGATGTCGTAGAGACTCATAGCTCCTACCTCACAGCGCTTCCAAGTTCATGACCGTACAAGCCGGTCATCGGTCTGCGCGGACAGCTGCGCACTCGTCGGGACAGTGACACGCACGGCCCGAAACATGCCAAAGCGACAGAGCCCGGTCCCAAATGCCAGACGCATTAATAGGATCGTGGGCACTTCTCGCAATGATTTGATCAACCCGGTCATGCCGAACCGAACAAGCCCTGCGGGACGGATCACGCCCTGCCAGATCGAATCGAGCCATGAGGGCAAGGTTTCGACAGTCCAATCTGCTGTGGTGACGTCACCCGCCACCAGTCCGCTTGCCTCCAGTCGTTCTGAAAACTCTTCAATGCTGGAAAATGCCGGATGAGCCCATTGATCCAGTAGTTGCCGCATCACCGGCTTTTCCCACCAGTTGAGTGGAACCTGGCGATCGTCGCGCTGATTCCAATCGGCCACAACCAGAATTCCACCCGGTTTCAGGACGCGCATGAGCTCTCGAGCAAATTGTGCCTTATCCGGCATGTGCGGTCCTGCTTCGACCGACCAGACCACATCAAAACTGGCATCAGGGAACGACAGGGCCAGCGCATCATCGACCTGAAAGCGGGCATTCACCTCCGGGGCGGTCAGCTCCTGAGCCCGTCTGACTTGCTGAGGGCTGAGGGTAACTCCGGTCACCGCAAAACCATATTCCCGCGCCAGCATACGACTGCTGCCGCCGATGCCGCAGCCCACATCTAACACCGTCGTCACAGAAGGAAGCCTGTCTAACCCACCCCAACGCACCATTTCATGCACAAAGTCTGACTTGGCATGGAGAAAATCCTTGTTCCGGGGTGGAGAGCCATAGTGTCCCAGATGGATATGTTCGCCCCAGTAGAACTCGAGAATGCCGTCATTCGTCCAGTCATCATAGGACGTGGCGACAGAATCGGCAGACTGATATTTACGGGAGGCGCGCACGTACAGCACGACTCCGATCAGCAGGAGAACCAGGAGAAGGACAATCGTCACGAGGAATAGGTTCATCATATCGAATATCTGATTACCGTGAGGTCGTTACCATTGATGAGCCATAGAAAAGGTATGCAACCGAGTACCCTAGGCCGCCCACCCTTCTCTCTTGCTATGCAGACAAAGGCGAAACGTGGCGCAGCGTAGACTCGGAAATGTGACCAAGTCAAGCTGCGGGAGTGTTGGCTCTCCTTGATGGAAAAGAGGAGCGTCGATCAGTCCTGAATCCAAAGGTAGAGGCACAGCGGACTGAACTCCGAGTTAGATAATGAGGGGCAAGTCTTGCCATAATGCATTTGACGCTGAGGAACCTCTGCACATGGCGTTTTGCCCAAGGCACAATCAAAGGGTCCATCGTGTCCATGGTGAGTATAATCAAACCGAGCTTGTCGCAGAAACGATGTGCAGTCCCATTCCACGCGTAGCATGTTTTCGTCTGAGATCTGATGTAGAATAAAGCCGTGCGGAGTCACCGATCGAACGGAGGCTCTCATGGCACGGAAAATCCCTCCCCACCGCGAGCAGACCTATCGAGCCCTCGCACTGAAACTCTTACCCTGGGTCTGTGCACACTGCGGACGAGATTTTGACGGCAAGAAGCTGAACCAGCTCACTGTTCACCACAAAGACCACAACCATCACAATAATCCACCCGACGGGAGTAACTGGGAGCTGCTGTGTCTCTATTGTCATGACAATGAGCACCAGCGGTATCTGGTGGCTGATCAACCGAGTGAATCCGCGCGAAGTCGTGAACCTGAACGACCGTCAACCTTCACGCCCTTCGCCCGTCTCGCCGACTTACTCAAGCGCAAGAACCTAGAGAAATAAGTCTAGGCTTCGAATAGAAGACGCTTGACGCTGATAGAATGCAGTCAGATGTTTTGTTTAGAAAATACTGGTTGGGGCAGTTCTACCGTCTAACACCCAAGAGACGCAGCCACCTCAGATATTGCAACGGCCTTTCGTGACGTGTTGGCCGATGATCCTTGGCCGGAGTCATTGAGGTGAGTGTTCTCTTGTAAGGATTCGGATAGCGCAAGAACGTCAATCACTGTCCGCGGAGTTTCGGGATGATTCCGTTGGCCAATCCGATGACGTTGGACTTGATCGAGTCAGCTGTTCCGCCGACCGGCACACTGAGTTGAATGGTGAAATGATGTGGACCGGTCCAGACCATCAGCTCCGCATACTGGTCCCTGTTGTTGCGGAAGAACGCAGTATCGCCGACCCCCGACATCGGCTGCCAGTCCTTGCCCGGAGACTTGCGCAGTTCGTCGGCCCTCGCGAAAGGATTGATCTGCAGGCCGATCTGACCATCATCACAATACGAACCGTTCGGTCCCACCGGTTCCTCTGTTGGTTTAAACTGCTTGAGCACCCCGGACTGGCGCAGATGGGGCGGAGTGGTATCGAACTTTGTGACCAGATCTTCTGTCAGAAGAGCACAGGCGCTGATTCGAGACTTGCCGGCTACCGCAGCATTGTGAGACTCCATCGCAAAGACCGTGATCGATGCGCATGTCACCACCGCGAGCAGCACAAGTATCTGACGCATCACTCTCTCCGAATGAATGGCTAGCATGCTATGCAACCCATCAGTCCACTGTCAACCTGTGACCAACGCATCAAGTTCCTATCGCCATAGTCCCTTCCGTCACCACCATAGACCAGCCTGGCCTGAAACAGTAGAATACCCCTGGCTCGTTCACCATCATCAGGCACTCCGATGCCAGGCGATTTGACCCATCCAGGCTTGTTCATTAAGGAAGCTTCTCAAGGTCCCCACCCAATTACAGGAGTTCCTACTTCCGTCACAGCATTTGTTGGAGTTGCGCAAGCAGGGCCACTCCACTCACCGCTCTCAATCACGAGTTTAACCGAGTTCGAATCACACTTCGGCTCGTTCACCTCTGCACCTGACTTGTGGTGCAGCGTACGCGCGTTCTTCGACAATGGAGGCAAGCAGGCGCTCGTTGTCCGTGTTCGAGCCCCCTCCCCTCATAGGAGAACGACCGGCCTTCCTGGATCACGCGCTCGAAAGACCGAGCTCTATGCACTTGAACGAGCAGAACGGTTCAATTTCCTTTGCCTCACGCCAGTCACTCCTGGAGCGGATGTCCCTCTCGCGACGTACCGGAAAGCCTTGGCCTACTGCCAGGAGAGACGAGCCATGTTGCTGATCGATCCGCCTGCTGAATGGGAACCGTCTTCTTCAACGCTGGTGCATGGGTTCGTCAATCAGCTTATACCGTCCCAGGAAACATTGGGGAGGACTGCGGCCAATGCGATGCTCTATGTCCCTCGCATGTATGTCGATGATCCTGCGGCAACCGGAGCCCTGCGCCTGATTGGTCCGTCAGGGGCAGTGGCAGGAGTCATTGCAAGAACAGATGAAACCCTCGGTGTCTGGAAGGCCCCTGCTGGTACAGAGGCGACCGTCGCCAGCGTCTCCAGATTACCATTTATGATGTCGGAGGATGACGTCGCCTCCCTGAGCAGCCAAGGCATTAATTGTCTCCGGCCAGTCCTGGACCGTATTGTTGTCTGGGGTGCACATACCTTAGATGGTCGGGATGAGCTCGGCAGTGAATGGAAATATATCAACGTCAGACGCTTTGCCCTCTTTCTTGAATCAAGCATCAGAGAGGGCCTCACGTGGGTTGCTCTTGAGCCGAACGAAGAGCCTCTGTGGACGAAGGTCCGACAGGTGGTCGAACAGTTTCTTCTTGGGCAATGGAAACATGGCGCTCTGTCGGGCACCAAGCCGGATGAAGCTTTTTTCGTAAACTGTGATCAGACAACGATGACCCAACAGGATGTCGAGCAGGGTCGATTGGTATGCCTCATTGGAGTCGCACCGATCAGGCCGTCTGAATTCATTATGTTTCAAATCGTGAAAGAGACCGCCCTTCACCTACCCTGAACGCGCGCCGCTCATGGATAGGCATTGCCTAGCTTATACTTAAAGTGTTCTTTTATATATGAGCAGAGATATCCTTATCTCAATTTGGCTAGACTCATTTGCTCACAGCCGGAGGTGATGCATGATCATTCGACGGATGAATTTCTCGAGGACACACTATTTCTCTGGTCGGCTGTTAAGCGCAGATGATTTCCTGGCCGAGCAGAATTACCTTCGAGATACACAGCGATTTCGCAACCTGCACGTGCATGGGTACGGGGTGATTTCAGGATTATCAGTATCCGTTCGTACTCCCGGCTCCCACATCTCTCTGAGTCCTGGCATGGCCATTGATACGATCGGAAGAGAGATTTGCGTCCTCACACCGATTGAGTTCACCTTGCCGAGTACCAAGAGTCGTTGCCAGGTATCCGTGCGCTATGTGGAAGCTGAGACGAAACCGATACCATCCACTTCTGTCGGTACAGGTCTGGAGGAGGCCACCCAGAACAGCCAAATTGAGGAAGGCGTGGAGGTGGTCGTAACACCGATAGGTACAAGCGGAAAGAGGGGCCGTCGGCCTGTCGCTTTAGCCCCGGAGACGGGTACACCCGGGGTCCCCCTCGCTGTTCTCCACCGTAAAGGTTCTCGTTGGATTGTGATTGCCCTGCCTACGCGTTCTCGTTCTGCAGGTACACGTAAGAAACCTAAGCCATACGCGGAATGAAACACTATCTCCACCAGAGGGGATGTCCTCCAACCACTTACGTGGTGAGTCACCTCTAATTCTCATTCCCCGTGCATCGACCACGATGGCATCTCGACGGGCTGTTGCCGGGTGACACCGCTACGCGGGATAATGTGTTCTTGAAGGAACAATGCACAGTGAGGCATTTAGAGGCTATGCACAAGTCCCCATGATGAGAGAACGTGGGGTGTTCCAGTGGTGGAAGAACGGAGCATCGATCAATTATGGATCTGAAGGTCGACGAACAGCGGACTGAGCCCCGAGTTGCGGTGCAATTTCGTACCATGGTGCCTGACTCTATAGAGGCGGAAGGGACTGGCATTCTGCTTGATCTGTCACAAAACGGGTGCCGACTGGAAAGCCCACTCCTCATGTTGCCTGGTCTTTCGGTAGCACTGCGGATCGCGGTCCCCGGCTTCGAGTGGGCCCTGATGATTGATGGGGCCGATGTGCAGTGGGCGGAGGAGGATCGCGCTGGACTCGTGTTCGTTCGCATCAGAGAGACGGAACGGCAGCGATTGCACGAACTCGTGACGGATCGACTCGTGAGAGCGGCTGATACCGGCGACGATGCAGAGGGTGAGTTAGTCCCCTTCGAGTTCCAAGGGTTAGAAGCAGTGTTTTCGAAAGACCCAGAACTCGCCATCAGGAAGGGGCTGGCCTGGTTCGCTCAGGACGGAGCTGAATTCCGCTTTCGAGGCGGGAGCCTGCTAGGCAGAGCGTTTCCCACCTGCACGCCCGAATTTGCAGCTGCACTCGGCGAATTGCTCAAAGTCGGTGGCGACAAGGAGGCCGAATTCGCTCTCGCTCTTCTCGATAACTATCTTGGTTCAACCTCTATCGACGGCGTTCTGAAAGAACTTGCATCGCGCTTTTCTCATGACGATCGCATCATGGGAGGAGTTCGGACGCTCATCAACAGCCCTGGTGCTGGCGCACCCTCCGGTGAATTCGGGCTCGCAAACGCCTGGCAGGTGAAGAAAGAGTCATTGGCGCGCTGGTTGACGGATGAACGACCGGTGGTCGCAGCGTTCGCCGAGCAGCACATGGCTGAGCTTGACCGCATGATTCTGGAAGAACGTCGCCGTATCGAGCTTGAACGGGAAATACGCGAGAGAACCAGACATGAGGACGAATCCGGCCATGATCATGGATACAGGCCGAAACCCTTCTAGCAGGAGGCGGGAAAGGGCCGCCAGCAGCGTTCTCGCATCGCTCAGAGGCTCAACGTACATGATTCCTTGTTGAAAATCTCGCCACCTTGTACCTCTTTGCCAGGAGCATAGGTCAGATGAAAGAGAAGAAACGCCTTCCCACTGACGGTGGGCCGATCAAGTGGACCAGCCCGTTCGCCGCTCTGAAACAGGTAGAACTGCCAACAGTTTCACCCAACCACATTGCTAACGATCAGAATGCCGCAGTGCCAACTGTGCCCAAAATGAATCGTGGACGTGTTGATATCATTCGACAGACCGCGCATCGCGGCGGGAAGACCGTCACCGTGCTCACAGGGTTTGTCGGGATTGGGCAGGCGGAGAAGGAGGCGCTCGCGAAGCAGATGCAGAAAGTCTGCGGCGCCGGTGGAACAGTCAAGGACGGTCGGATTGAGATTCAAGGCGATCAGCGTGAAGCCGTTGCCCGCATTCTCGTCGAAGTAGGGTTTCGCCCGGTCCTCGCTGGTGGATAATGGCCCAGTGCCTTAGGATGGAGTTGATCCTGCGTCCTCGGGGGGGCAGCGAGAGTGTTCGTCGAACGGTCTCAGTTCATATGATCGGTTTTGTTATCGGATACCGATGCGCTATCCACTGATCATCGGCCTGGTTTTGCTTGTG
The DNA here is from genome assembly GCA_019636945.1 of Nitrospira sp. Lineage (GTDB taxonomy): Bacteria > Nitrospirota > Nitrospiria > Nitrospirales > Nitrospiraceae > Nitrospira_D. Next base: position 6,570 of record JAHBWO010000184.1, read on the forward strand.
TTCTTACTTTTTGTATGGGGGCGCAACCTCCAGGCACCCAGACATGTATCCGACAGGGCCTATGACTTGGTATTGTCTACCCTGCTCTCGCACAACGTACCGGCCGTTTCTATCGATCAAGTCGCATCCGGCGGGTTTTATTTTCTTGATGCCCGCTCATCTCGCGAATTCGACGTGAGCCATATTCCGGGGGCTGTCTGGGTGGGTCATGAAGACTTCTCGTTAGATCGGCTGACCGCTCTGGCAAACCATGCCTCGATAGCCGTCTATTGTTCAGTGGGGTATCGTAGCGAGCGCATTGCTGAATACCTGCGCCGGCAAGGCTATACGAATGTGGTGAATGTCTATGGCGGAATCTTTGAATGGGTGAATACAGGACACCCGGTTGTGACTCCAGCTGGCGATGTAACAGAAGCCGTCCATGCCTACTCGAGGTTATGGGGTGTCTGGCTCACGCGCGGAGAACGAATCTATGAATAGAGGAAAGAGCATGTCCTGGAACCCTTACCCATTGAGGTGCTCTCTCACTCTGAGAAAGATCGTGGATCGACCCGTTCAATTTCCCCTGCGGACGTCTGAAGCTCTTGTAGTCCTCCCTTCAAATCCATAGACCGACATGGATCCGGCACAGTAAAATATGGAGGGTTCTATTCTTCTATGGACCGTGGGAAGAAGACTCCTTGAGAGACTGGTTTGAGTGAAAGGATGGTGTTGATGCGGCGTTATGTGT
>JAHBWO010000185.1 GCA_019636945.1 Nitrospira sp.
GATTAGAGACGCCACCCGTGGTCACAGAAGTGTTCGTAGCGTTCAGACTCTGATTGCCGCTACTATCCGTTGCACGAACCCGATAGTTGTAGGTGGTACCACCCATTACGTTGGGGTCGGTATAACTGGCCGTGCCAACAGCGGCAATCTGGAGAAAGTTCGTACAGCCCACCCCCTGGCAGCGCTCCACCAGATAGCTTGTTGAACCTGAATTGTCGGTAGAGGCAGTCCAGGTCAGATTAACCTGCGATGGGCTGACAGACGTGCCAACTAACTCTGTGGGATTAGACGGTGGTGTCGTGTCGCTGAGAACAGGTAAATTGACGCTGGTGGTGCGGCTCAAGCCACTGGAATCTGTTGCGCTCAGTTGAAATTCATAGGAGTACGTTCCAATGCCATGATATTGAATGGCGACTGAACCTGTTGAACCAGTCGTGAAAACTTGTGTGTGCGTGTGATCGTTGTGGTGCAGGAGAATTGTCCACTTGAGCCCACTAGCCGGAATAGTCCCATCATCCGGATCGGTTGCAGATCCCTGATACACCACAGTTTGTCCAGGTAACACGCCAGTGCCGTCGATGGGAGCCTGAATGGTCGGAGAGTTGGGAGGGACACTCCCAACGGTGACCTTGACCGTCGCGGATGAACTCTGATTCGTACTGGTCGTGACTGTCAATGTAGCGGTGAAAGTCCTAACCGTACTCGAAGTATAGGTATGGGACGGATTGGCCACAGTCGATGTCTGACCATCTCCAAAATCCCACAAATAGGATAAAGATGTCCCACCGGGCCCGCTCGAGCCCACACTGGAGAAATTAACCGTCAGGGCAGAGTACCCAGACGAGGGAGTAGCAGTGGCTACCGCAGTTGGCCCATTATAACGAACCCGCATCACGCGGCCGGTATTGATCTCGACATAGTACAGCAGTCCGTCCGGCCCTAGCTCCATATCAACTGGACCATTTAGTCCTGTGGTAAAGGGAACTGTACCTGTCATGTTACCGGCCTGATCGAAAGTCATTCGCCTTACCCAGCCAGCCGCGTAGTCCGTGATGAACCATGTGTTTCGGTAGACCTCCGGGTAAACCGTTGCCGTATAGAACGGTCCACCAATGGCAGAATTTCCGACAAACGGGGCGTTTCCAGACCCTGGAACACCAGGGTGGGGATACGAAACAAGCGGCGCGGTGACGACATTGTTTGCCAGTAGAGCACATTCGGTTGGGAAAGCGTTTTGGTAGTCCGGCTGAAGACCGCCCCCTTCATAGCAAGGCCAGCCGAAATTTTTCCCACGTCCACTATCGAATTCTTCCCAGGTGTTCCATCCGACATCGCCAATATACGGTTCTCCAGTGACCGGGTGGAGCGTGAAACGAAAGGGATTCCGAAGGCCGTAGGAGTAGACTTTCGACCTAATTGAATTAGTACCATCGTCGAAGGGATTGTCCCCCGGTGCGTTTCCATCTTCTGTGATGCGTAAGATCTTTCCCCGTGGGTCATTGAGGTCTTGTGCAACAAATGCTTTTGCATCAATACTTCCCGCCGTAGTGTCCTCTCCATGCCCTAGAAAGAGTCGTCCGTCTGAGCCAAATCGCAAAGTACCGTGCTCATGGTGGTGGAAGTCGTTGGGAATAGTCATGAGAACCGTTTCGCTATTCGGCAGCGCGACATCAGGATTTTGGGCATTCGCGACAAATCGGGAGAGTCGCTCGAGTTTTGGGCTTGAGTCATTGGGATTGCCGCCGTCTTCACGTACATAAATCACATAGACGTACCCATTCACAGCGAAGTTGGGGTGTAAGGCCAAACCGAGCATTCCTCGGTCATCAAATGTGTTGACGTTCGCGCTGATATCTAGGAATGGCGTAGGTAACAACTGGCCATTCTTGTAGATCCTGATCACGCCGTTTCGTTGCCAAATGAACATGCGCCCGTCGCTCGCCCACGTGACCCCAACTGGAAGGAACTGAGGCAGTGTCGTAACGATTTCCGATGAGAATCCGGGGTCAGTAAACGTCTGAGCCTGGGCAGCAGGAGCCCACACTGGTTCAACACCGGAGCAAAGGAGAGTCATGAAGGTAACGGCTATAGCTGCTGCCCGGAGACGTTTTGTATAAAACCCAGCTTCCTTGGCATCGAACATGATCATCTCCTTATGTTGGAGCACTGCAACGTATCTATCGCTTCAAAAACTGAAACTCCTGGGCAGACATCTAGGTTTTCCTCATATGGAGGACTTCACCCATCCGACCGACCTTAAACCAGCTAGATGAAAATCTGCAGAAGAGTTGAGATAGCGAGGGGGGGCGTGGCTGTTTATTGAATAGCGAACTCTGAATAGGTAACAGGGACTCCATAGGAGGTTCAGGTTTTCCTCTGAGCACCCCCAGAAAGTCTCACGTAGAAATTCGGAGAACAACTGGCGGAAAGCAATGGCCAACGACTTCAATATTCAGTATAAGCACGACACCGAGTAGATGACATTTAGCCGAAGATACCGGAACCCATAGACATTCTTCAAGCGATCGACCAGGACCCACTGCCTCAAGAATACAGCCTAACCTTTTCGCGAATTCCGCTTCCAGATTCCAAGCCCAGCTAACCCAGCACCTAACAGGATCATGGATGTTGGTTCAGGGACGGATACAGGCTTAGGCCTAGGCTTACGCGCAAAACTATCGAGACTCGTGCTTTCATAAGTGAGAGTAGTGGCTGTCTGAGCCATCGCCACATTCCCAGATACCCCTGTGAGCAATATTGCAGTCCCTAGAAAATAGGCGCAAAGTACTTTTTCTCGCATGCTCATATTTTTGTTACTCCTCCATGTTCCTAGCAGGAACAAATTGCAAACCATGCATTGTGAGGTAGAAGACTAAGCAAACTCTGTTCCTGACTCGTACCGTGTTATAAGTGTGCGAAAGCACTCACACTCTATGTATGATTTATCATTCATCAAATATTGATCGTAAAATATATTTACAATTCACTTTCATCAGCGAATAACACAAAACAAGTTATTTAATTATTTCTATGACTTATGAATTTAGTCATATGTAAATATAGTTTACACATTTGGAACTTCTCTACGTCTCTTGGTTTTCGAGTTCATCTGTCCGTTTCAGTAGGCGTAATCGATACCGAGCAAGCAACTGGTAGAGCGTAGGACGGCTGATTCCTAATTCAACCGCTGCTTTAGACACATTACCATTAGCCTTTTCCAGCGCCCACTGGACGAGCTCTCTTTCTCGAAGATCGCGTGCGACCCTGAGCGTTGGAGATTCTGGCTCAACAGAGGAACTGTCATGCAATGCCAGATTTGCGGTACTGATGTATTTGCCTTCTGCCATCACCACCGCCCGCATAACTCTGTTTTCTAGCTCCCTGACATTTCCAGGCCAATTGTGAGTCCTCAACGATTCCATCGCCTGCGGTGTAAACCCTTTCAGTAGTTTTTTGTGTGCTGATGCAAACTTCATTAAGAACATGTTCCCGAGGAGAGGAATATCCGACCCCCTTACCCTCAGGCAAGGAATCGGAATGGTCAGAACACTCAGCCTGTAAAACAAGTCTTCTCTAAATCGACCACCGTTAATTGCCGCTTGCAGGTCAACATTGGTCGCAGCAACAACCCGAACGTCGACTTTGATATTCTCCCTTCCCCCCAAACGATGCATTTCATGATCTTGCAAAAAGCGTAGCAACTTGACCTGCAAGTTAAGGGGAACATCTCCGATTTCATCCAGAAAAAGTGTGCCGCCTTGGGCGGATTCGATCCGACCCTTCTTCTGCTGGGTCGCACCGGTGAACGATCCCTTCTCATACCCAAAGAGCTCACTCTCCAGCAATGTCTCCGGGATTGCGCCGCAATTGATCGCGATAAAGGGCGCCTCTTTGCGCACACTCAGCCGGTGAAGTGCGCGAGCAACAAGTTCCTTTCCCGTCCCGCTCTCTCCTGTGATGAGAACCGGGACATCAGTCGGCCCGACGCGACGAATCATACTGTACAGGTTCTGCATAGGCTCGCTGTTCCCAACAAGACCTTCAAACTCAGTTGCAACAGCCTGCTCCCGAATGGCACGATTCTCTCGCTCCAAATTATACAGATACATTGCCCGCTGTAGGATCACCTTCAGCACGTCGAGCTGCACAGGCAGTTCAAGAACGTCATACGCGCCACTTTCGTACGCGGCCATGGCAGTCGCTCGATCAGGATGGTCTAAGACAACGATGACCTTTGCATTCGGATTGAGTTGAAGCGACTCTTGCAAATACGCCAACCGTTCCGTAGCTGAGACATCAGTGGAAGGCAACCTCAAGTCCAGTATTATCACCGGTGGCATAACTCGGCGAACATGCGAGAGTGCAGCCGCGCGATCCGATACCTCGAAGAGCTCGTAGTCCGAGGTAAATACCCACCTCATCTGATCGCGAATAGCGGCATCATGCGTGACGAGTAGCAATGCAGGACGTGTGGTCATGGTCGATCGCAGGGAAATGGCGGCAAATGGCAGGTGGTAAGTGGTAAATTGAATTCAAAATTCAACATTCTTCTCTCCCCAAACACCCTTGACGAAGAACGGGCGACAACTATTGGAAGCCCGGTGACAGATACAGTTTGATTTGGTTCGAAGCGCGGATTAGTGGATTAGGGATGGAGCGCCTTGATAAACTCGACTGGGGGAACGCCAGCTTGTTTGAGCAACCGCACCAGCGTGTCGCCTGCCATTGCGACTTGCGCCTCATTACTCAACCGACATGCCGATACATAAGCCGGCCAGCGAAGACCAGCATCTTCAAAGGAACCGAAGCACAAACGATTTTCGTCAGCCGCATCTTCATGCGTTCTAGGGCGGGAGAGACCTCATGAATAGGACCACGCCACAGAGTGAGCGGCACACCCTGTGCTCCCCAACGTTCCTTGAACCTGATCAGTCCGCGATTCTCACAATCCGACCGACCGAAATCCAGGAGTTCCCTGCCGGAAGCTTTTGCAGCTTGAATGGCTTGCCAAAAAAGCATAGGAGTCGCCCCCAGATGGTGAAACTCAGCATCGGAACCGCCGTACTTGTAATACACTGTTTTCCCATGACTCATGGTTAAGATTCCTGCAACAGGCCGATCCTGGGTGCAGGCGACCCGAAGACAGACATCCTCTCCCATGTACGCAACAAGATTGTGAAACCATTCGAACGGCTGTGGTGGAAGATGTTGACGAGACCTGGTCAGTACGATGAGAGCATAGAATGATCGCACCAGAGATTCGCTCCGTCCCTCTTCATACCTCAACGGCTGACGTTCTGCATGACGAATTCTCCGTCTAATGCAACTCTTATGGAATCCCTTGTATAAGGCATCGAGGCTGGGCCGAAGGTCGAGCCGATGCCATCGATAGACTTCACATTCGCGAAGGGCCTCCTCGGCATCGAGGAAGGCGCCGCTGGTTCGCATTTCGGCATACTTCCAACCCTGCGTTCTTCGCAACGTTTCGAGATGTGCGCAGAGTGTTCGCAATTGATGGATGTTGTCGACAAGCGGTTCGCAGTGATCCGTGAACGGTAAGGAAACCACCCGGTCACCAGTTACCCAACTTCGCACGACACAAAACAACAGCGCATTCGTCAATGGTTCGGTTGGGCCAGACGTGGTGACAGCCAGCGGTTCATAGCCATAGGTAACCTGCAAGGCGCGCAACCACCCACGAGTATGGAAAACCGACGCGGCGGGATGTTGTTCAACAAACCCAGGCCACCGAGGATCGGTTAGCGGATCGAGGGTGTGGACCGTGTGGGGTGAGTCCATGCCACTGTCTTCCCATTTAAGCATGACCATCCCTCACCGAACCACTCGGGATTGTCAGTCGGCCCTCACATCGCCGAAGAATCAGGACGATACCAAAGAGCACGACCAGCGAGAGCAGAAAGAGTGGGATGCCGCCGCTGCGATGCAATGCACTATTCGTGATGTAAGTTGGATCGACATAATTGGCTAGAAGCGCCAAACCAACAATGCGGAAGGCATTCTTGATGATGGCCAGTGGAACGACAACTACGACTAACGCGGTCTTAGACCACCCTGAGGTCAAAAACCAGTGACCGGCGACCAGACTGGTGATGATGAGTGCAAGAAAGGAGCGGACCCCGCTGCATTCCTCGGAAATGAATATGGAAAAATTCGAGAGCGTGAAGATGAACCTCTCACGAACGACAGGGATGTCGAGGATTAAGAAAAGTACATCCACCGCATCAGCAGAACTGCGCTGTAGGAAATTGGTTATTGCGTCCAGGAAAACAGTAGGCAAAGGAACCATGAAGAGGAGCATCACCAGTGCAAACAAATCCTTTCGAAAACACCCAACTCCAAAACCAAAGAGAAACAGCCCCCAGCACATCACCACAAAGGTCAAAATCTCCACAGCTAGTCGATCCTGTGTCCAGTCCTGTCCTATAGCGAACCAATAGCAGACCGATCCACCAGCCATGACCAGCAGGCCGACCGTCGGACTCCATGCGTGGGAAGTCAGAATGGTCGTTCGATTCATAAACAACAAATAACATGTCAGCGCCGGAATCAATAATACGTAGTCGAAATGTGTGTTTTCCAAGGTAAGGGTGAAAAGTTTCACGAGCGGCGCCCAAAACCAAGCGCATAAACCCGCGAATGCCAGAAGGGCAAGAGCGTTCCGCTGCCCCTGTCGCCAGGGCAAGGGGTGGCTCAGGAGCTCCAGGTCAGGAAGTACGACAGACGAAGCCGCCTGATGTCCTAAGCTCAGTCCGTTTTTGTCAGAATGAGGCTCTTTCACGGATGAGAGGGGGCTCCGGAAATTCGGACAGTGTGATAAGTGGTAACCTTGGCTTCACGAAAACCACCAAGTTGTGGTGAACCAAAGGAGCGAGGCAATGAAACGAACGAGACGGAATCACGGAGCGACGTTCAAGGCGCAGGTGGCCCTGGCCGCCGTCAAAGGCGACAAGACATTGGCCGAACCATTGAGTGTCCATCCCACCCAGATCACCGAATGGAAGCAGCAACTGCTGGCCCGGGCCGTAGATGTGTTTGGCGGGCCCAAACCACCATCAGATACCCCGGATCTCAAGACGCTGCACGCGAAGATTGGGCAATTGACCCTGAAGAATGATGTTTGAGAAGGGGCGCTCACCAAGGCCGGCTTGCGGAGCGCAAAGCCATGATCGATCGCACGTATCCCTTGCCGGTCGTGCGGCAATGCCAACTCC
>JAHBWO010000186.1 GCA_019636945.1 Nitrospira sp.
CGGCTGATGGGCTTGGGCGTGCTGCTGAAACCACGCCAGGACCCGCTCGTCCGTCGCATTGGCCTTCACGGCGGCCGTAAATTGGTCGCTGGTGATCCCGGCGAACTCCAACAGCCGTTCATCCATCGGGCAGGGATAGAGATACTCACCCTCCGTCCCGGCCAGGACGGCTCGGCACTTGTCGATCATGCGCGCGAGATGGGCATATCCCCCCAGTCTCACCTTCATGCTGCGGGGGAACTCTGTTCGCAAGTCCATCGTTAGAGCAGGCTGTGGTTCGTGAAGTTCAGATATTTCACGACAACCTGCTTACCTTCATAGGTGATGATCCGCCTGGTGGCCGGCAGGTCACAGGCTCCGATCCGGATGTGGGTGTCGGTGAAGCTCTCCACATTGGTCAACGTCCCGTCTGTCGGCGAATAGTAATAGACGGTGTATTTGGTCGTGAGGTTCTTCTGGTCCTTGGTCACGGCACTTTCTTCCACATTGATGGTAAAGGCGAACGGATTCATGCCGGGATGGGCCATCTTACGGTTGATTTGGGTGATGCGGTTGTCCTTGAGTCGATAGTAGGAATTGGACCCATGGATCGTGAGCTTGACTCCCAACGGATGACCATCCTCTTCCATGGTCAGGGTATATTTGCCGTCTGATTCGTCGAAGCCCCGCGGACCACGATGGACGGCGATCATGCCCAGCTGTTCCTGTGCCCACTTTTGAATGTCGCCATCGCTGAGCTGAACCGACACTTCACGAGGGCTTTTCACTAGGACAGACCCGCTGGTTTCATTTCCGTTCACGTTCACGGTGAGGTCGGCGGTAAATCCTTGGAAGTCCTTGGGCCAGCGTGCGGTCGCTTCAAAGGCGCGACGAAGAAGGTCCCGAGCTCGCGGGTCATCCGCGACGGTTGATGGGGCAGGCTGATGTTCCATAGTCAAACTCCTCTCAGAATAGATGGCGGGATCGTGTCGACCAGTTATACCGGTTGGTGGCCGTCTTCCTCAAGGGCCTTGTGTCTGTTCACCGGGGACGTTGTTTGAGATTCACAATACACCATCAATTCTGGTATACTCCCTTAATTTCCTTAGGCTTGGGTGTTCAAGAATCTGGAACCTAACCGACCATCGGGTGTTGACCAGAGAGGATGGGCATGGAACGACGAGCTGCTTCGCATACCGAAGAAGAAGAGATGAACCAACGCCGAAAGCTGCTCAGCGCGGCAAGACGCGGCGATACGAAAGCCATCAGCAAACTGTTTGAGTTGTATCAAGTGCGTGTCCTCAACGGAGACCAGTTAGCGAAAGTCAATCGTACCTCCACCTATATGGCCCCGGTGAAAGCCTCCTCGGGGAGCAAGTCCAAGGCTGCGAACAAGAGCGTCAAAGCGGATCAGGCAAAAGGAGGAAAGAAACCGGCGAAGCCCGCGTCAAAGGGTTCACCCGCGAAGCCTTCCGGTACTTCAAAAGCGGTTGCCAAGCCTAAGGCAAAGCATAAGTAGGTGATCGAGAGAGGGTTACTGCACCACGACCTTGAGCCCACCCCCTGCGAGCTTCGCCGCAATATCGTCCGCTCGTTCAGTTGATCCGGTAAAGACGATCGCTTGTCCCTCGTGGTCGATGCGATAGGCGAGTTCAAACGCCTTTGCCGAGGTCATGCCGGGAATGAAACGGCAAAATAAATCGATGACCTGTTTATAGGTATGACAGTCGCAATTGTACACCACGACACGGGATTCCAATCCGCTTCCGGTGCCGGTGTGAATGTCTTCCCCAATATCAGGAATGGTTTCTGGTGTGGCTGGTGTTGGCATGCAGCGGAGATTGTCTCACGGACGAGGAAGCGCGTCTCTTTCTCAGTCGGGTGACCTGATCCCTTTCTCGATTCTCACACCTTGTCCATATCGATTACTTCCGTCGCTTCCCACAGGTTTCTTAACTCCGCATCAGCCAGATCTTTTTCACGATCCGCCTCGGTCTCACTTCCAAAGGTCTGAATGGGCTGAGCCGAAACAGTGCCTCCGCTCGTGGAGTCGGATGCCGGGACGCTTGGTGTGTGGGAACGCCGACGCTTTTTCGCTGGATCCATATTGATCGGCACGGAGACTCCTTACAATGTCTCTGTAGTCTTCTCCAAACATGAGTAACTTGTCAATCGGCACGGGACACCGGTGGATGAGACGCTCGATTCCAGGCTGTGAGGCGTTGAATGTGCCCTGGCATCTCCGGTTCAGAACAGGCGTTCGGCTACTGAATCTGCATACCGTCGTCCCAAAGGAGTGAGCCAAAGACGTTCGTGATCGGTACTCAAGAACCCGTCTGTGATCAAGTGCCCGATCTCGGAATCCCGGTCGGCCTCCGCAACTGCTTGCAGCGGCACCCCATGCAGAAGGCGTAAGCCGAACACAAGGGTGTCGCGATCTCGCTCACCGCGTGAAAGTCGTGTGGAATCGGTGATGGGCAGGCGGTTTTCATTTAGATCGGCCTCATACTGATCAAGATCCGCCACATTGCCGAACCTGGTTCCGTTCACATAGGATTGGGCGCTTGGACCAAGGCCGAGGTATTCGCCGCCGGTCCAATACAGTAAATTATGACGACAGCGCCATTCCGGTTTGGCGTAGTTTGAGATCTCGTACTGGATAAACCCCGTCTGTGTAAGGACTTGCTCTGTCGAAGACTCCATCTCTAATTGCAGTTGGTCATCGACCGGTGACACTCGGTGTCGCTCAATGTCCTGAGCGAGCTTGGTTCCTTCCTCAATCGTCAAGGCATAACAGGACAGATGGGATGGGTTAAGAGGGAGGATCAATTCCAGGGTACGTTGCCAATCTTGAAGCGATTGGCCGGGGAGTCCGTACATGAGATCCAGGTTGATATTGAGAAAACCGGCTTCGCGTGCCGCCTGAACGGCGGTTGCCGTATCTTGGACCTGCCCATGCCGACCGATGGGGACAAAATCCTGTTCCCGCATCGACTCTGCGCCGAAGCTGATTCGGGTGAATCCGGCCTGTACCAATGTGGTCAGACCCTCGCGAGTGACGGAAGAGGGATGGGCCTCCACCGTGATCTCGACGGTTGGGCTGGTCGGCCAGGTCGTCTGTATCACCTTCAGCAGTGAAACCAGTTGATCCGGTGAAAGGGCGGTCGGAGTCCCGCCGCCAAAATAGATACTCTGGAGCATACGGCCATTGAGTGGATGGTGACGGCGATGCAATCGAATTTCATGGATGAGGGCTGAACAAAATCTCGTTATGCGATCGACGTGTGCGATCTCAAGGTAGAAGGCACAGAAATGACAGCGATGCTGACAGAAGGGGATATGAACGTAGAGGCCGATCTCTGTGGCAGACGTCATCGTTCAAAGCGAAGAGAAACGGGTGCTGAGAAATCTTTGCTCAGGACAATCTCGATCTCATCGGCCGGCGAGACGCCTCGGTTTCGTACATGCGACGACCACCCTCTCTGTTGGCGGAGGGTGTCGAACACCGACTTGATCAATTGAGGTTTCATCCGTACTTCCCACTCTCGGATCCAGTTGGACTCGTCTTCCTCCCCGTCATAGTCATCCGGGAACGACGCTTCGAGCGTCACGCGAAGGCGAAAGGTTTTTTCTTCCTGATACATCCTGGCCCTCTCGTTGCGATTCTCTGGAGGTGATCTTATAATATCTTTTACAACCAAGGAGTTGTTTGCCATGCCTATCTTCGAATATGTCTGCCGCGAATGCAATCACCGTTTTGAGCTGTTGATGCAGGGGTCAGCAGAAGCGGTCTGTCCCCAATGCAAGGCGACGAAGCTTGAGAAACAGTTCTCGGCTTTTGGTGTCGGTGCCACAGCCAATTGGGCCTCCTCCGGAACTCCTGGCTCTTGCGGGAGCTGCGGCGATCCCCGTGGTCCCGGGGCCTGCTCGATGAACTGACCGGACCATAGTATCCGTGAATGCTTCTCCTGCAGCCAACGACAGACTGTTGGGATGATATCCGTTACGCGTTTCTTTGGTATGAGTTTCAAGGTGCGAGTTTCACGTTTTAGGTTTCGACTTTCATGTTTTGAGGAAAACGTTAAACATTAAACTTGAAACCCGAAACTAGAACCCGTTGGCCAGACGCTTCACAAGCGTTTGTGCCACAAGCGGTTTCGGGACAAGCCAGTATAAAAAGTGTGGGCTCGTGATAGGTATGTCAGACGGACAGGCATTGATTCGAGCGATCTCGACTATTTCTCAGTCCGACCCGCTGATCAAGCTGCTTCAGCAAGTCCGACTGGGTCGTATGCAGGCTACTGATGCGGGATTGCGTGCCGTCACAGAGTCATGGTTGGGTATCTACGAACAGGCACTGAGCCTGGATGGCTTCACGCGATTCGATCTGCGCCGGCTCAATCCTGCTCCACGGATTGCGGTACTCACTCAGGTTGGGGTGCTGTCCGATGACCATCCGGGTCTGATCTCGTTGAGAGCCTCCTATGAACGGGCGCTCAGTCGTGCGACCAGCGGGTAAGCTGCTGAGGTGGCTGGCAGGCTGTTGACAAAGGCCGCCAGCGGCGTTCTCACGTCGCTCAGAGGCTCAACGTACGGGCCGGAGTACGATTCGCCCCTTCGCTCGCTGCGGCCTTGCTGGACAGCCTTTCTGAACAGCCTGCAGGGCATCTAGATTCGGTCAGTCACGGGGAGGGTTGGCCTGTTTGGAGAAGGGCGTAGAGTTTGTCAACACACTGTTAGCCTCATTCCTGTTGCTCTGCACGGTTTCCCTACCATCGGTCCCAGCACGATCGGACGATGACCCAGGGCCTCGTCCGCTGCGGACAAGTTCTCTTCTTCAACTCGACCAGTTTTTCCCTTCCGGGACACATCTCCTTGTCACTCAGGGGGCGATCGAATCCTTTCTTGCTGCGATGGAGGGGACTCCGCCCGATTGGGCAACGGTGTATGGCCACGGTCATCATGATCCTGATCATGATGACCGGCTGTTCAACCTGAATCGCGAGCGTGATGCGGCGCGTGAAGGAAATCCGATGTTGACGTGGCGAATCGCGTTTGTGTGGACCGGAGAGGTCTCGCACTTCGATGCCGATACTCGGTCCTATTCGGTAGCGGTCGGGCCGGAGTTGACGCCGACAAGCTGGGGCCTGGTCCGATTCAAACCTGAGGAGTTTCCCAGCAATTTGCGCGTGCGACCGGACAAACACCTCGCTGATTGGATTGACGGAAGTCTTCGGCGCCATGAAGCTGTTCAGGTGTCCATCGTCATGGCCGGTACGCTCATCCCGACGGAGTCCATCATCTACGATTTCTCTCATGAAGCGGAAGGTGTTGGGCTTATCATGCCGGTGGTGAAGGTTGAACAGGTTGAGGTTGTTCTTGTGAAACCACACGCGTGATGAGTTCAGTGTGGCTGGGGATTCTGTTCTGAGGATTCAGGGATGATTGAGACTGAGGCGGGCAGGGGTGGGTCGACTAGAATACGTCTTTCGCACAGCGAAAGCCGATCCCGGTGGCACGGTCGGTGGGCAGGCTGTAGTCACGATCAGAGACGCGGAGGTTTCGTGCGGGCTTGAGCCAGGACCCACCTCGCACGACCTTGAGAAGTTTCCCGTTCGGGCCTTGGGGATCGGAGAGGGGGGCGTTGAGGTACGAATAGGGTTCGTACCAATCCTGCACCCATTCCGCGGCGTTTCCGGCCATATCGAGGAGGCCATAGGGACTGGCTCCTTGGGGGAATGTTCCGATCGGGAGTGTCAACACTTCGCCGTTGAGCCCATGCTCCTGTGACGCACGTGCACCGTCACCGGTCATCCAGAAGGCTTTCCACGCTGCTCCGTCTGTGAATTCGATCGTTCGCCCGGCCCAATAACTTGCGCTGTTGCTGAGGGAGACGTCCCAGTCCATTCCCCAGGGGTAGCGACGGTTATCCGTGCCGCGTGCGGCCTTCTCCCATTCCGCTTCGGTCGGGAGCCGTTTAGCCTGCCACCGGCAATAGGCAACGGCGTCGTCCCAGCTGACATTGACAACCGGATGGTGTTCGCTTCCCGGGAGTGGCACCGCCTTGTTCCATAGGTTGAATTGGGGGGTGAGGTGGCTCGGTGGGGGATATCCCGTACTGTCGACAAAGTGTCGATATTGGGCGTTGGTGACTTCATTGCGATCAATAAAAAAGGATGAGACGTAGACCAGACGTTGCGGGTGCTCGTCGTCAAAGCTCAGACCGTCCTCCTGGCTGCCCATGAGGAACTCTCCGGCCGGTATCGCGACCATGTCTTGGGGTACCCCGGCCCGGGCTGTTGATTCGCAATTGGTAAACGCGAGGAGAAGCGCACAACAGGCGAACAGTCGGACCATCATGAAGGCTTTGTGATTCCGCAGGATTTGGCGACTGCATCGCGATACTTCAGCCAAAGCGCCAGGCTTTTGCGAAGGCACGCCAGGACCGATGGCCTGATTGCCGGTGGGGTGTAATTGACCACCATGTGATAGGCATCGTGCCGATGTCCGGCTTCAACCAACTGGTGCGCACGGATCAGATCCATTCGGCTTGGATGGATGCCATGATAGCGGACGAGGGGATGGACGTTGATGAGGGCCTCGATGTCTTTCGGCTGGTTGCTCTTTGATGGAGTCGTGAGTTCTGTGCGGTCCTTCACACTGCCTTCTACAAAAATTGTGAAGGTCGCAGCGCCCAGTACCCACTCACGGTGATGGGACATGCGATCAAGCCAGGCCCGGTAGCGGAGGGCCTCGGGGAGGAGACGGACTTGTTCAAAACTGTTTCGGCTGAATCGGAGTCCCTCCATCATCGTTAAGAAGAGTTCTGGGTGCGACGTTCCCAGTGAAAGCCCTCCGGTTTCCTCCTCGTAGATATTTTCAGCCAACATATGTCGTGCTGAAGGGGGTGGATTTTTCCCCAGAATTCTGGCTAAGAAGACGGGGAAGTCACGAACGTAGACGGCGTATTCTTGTTGAAAGTGAATCTTCAGTTGGGCATGCGTGAGTCGGCCGGACGCAAAATGGTCCCAGGCCCAATGATGCTTGTTGTCCATGAGTTGGAGCAACGATT